>JBLNDG010000226.1:0-2621 GCA_050261415.1 Caulobacteraceae bacterium
GGGGATGGCACATAGAAGTGCTTGGTGTTTAGAAAAGTAGCAAATATTACGTTATGTTAACAGGGTCGAACAGTGGCAAAAGTCACTGATGAAATAACTATATTAATTGTACAAGGAGGTGGATGGAATGAACTGGATACAATGCTTATCGAAAAGCATTCAATACATTGAAGATCATTTAACTGACAGGATAAGCATAGACGAAATTTCAAATCAGGCTTATACATCAAGCTCTCATTTTCAGCTGCTTTTTCATTTGGTATTTGGTATGACGGTAGGCGAATATATCAGAAACCGTCGGTTGACTTTAGCAGCGCTTGATCTACTGAAACCAGGAAGCAAAATAATCGATATTGCAATGCGTTATCAGTACGATACCCAGGAAAGCTTTTCCAAAGCGTTTACACGGTTTCATGGTTTCCCGCCATCAAAGGTGCAACCTGATAAAATCAAGATGTTCCATCCTCTGACAATAAAAATTACCGTACAGGGAGGTTTTGAAATGTCCCGTTCTTTCATTGATGAATTTTATTGGAACGATTTCAAAAATCAAAAAGACGAATTGCTGTCTGACATTAATAAGTATCAAAGGATTGTAAACTGGGCGATTAAGGCAAGAGGACATAATCCGAATGTTTTCGATGCTCTGACCGAATGGATTCTTGACGATTCCGAATGGACGGATGATAAGCTGGCTGAGAATGAGCAAATTTTAATGCAGGGTATACTTGCACGGTTCAGAAGTCAGAATGCACAACTCCGGGCATATTTGAAAGATATTGAGCCTTCCGGGATTGTTAATGAAGCTGTTTTCAATGCGTTAGACAGATTTGATGACGAGTTGTCGGGCAAAACTGATTATGATGATCTTCGAGATGTGATATCAAAAATGTTTACTGATTTTTCGGTTATGCGTGATCGTAAAATACGTGAACAAATTGCGGGAGGTAAAACAGGTCCTTCAGGAGCAGACAGCGTTGATGTTTTCGGTTATGTAAATTTGTTAAAAGATTGCGATGCAAGAGTACAATGGACACTTTTCATGCCCGATGTGGTTGAAAAGCAACAGAAAGGCTTTAAGGTTGAGAAATTCGAATATATGAAAATGCCCGCCATGCGGTTTATCGGAAAAGAAAGCCGTGAAAGTGACGGCCTGGATAGTGTCGAGGGCCTTAAGAAACTTTTCAGTATCCTGGATACCATGAGCGAATACAAATCAGGCTTTGACTATGATATTTTATTTCAACACCATTATGGCAGAGGAGTGGATGTTGAACGACGGCACGGCTTCTGGGGGCGTTTTATGAAGGCTGACACTCCCGTACCTGAAGGTTTTGTTTACTTTGATTTCACACCGCAAAGAACTGAAAACAATTTTGTCGCAGGACCGCCATACATTTCACAGTTTGCATTTGCTGTTTTTTCAGGCGATATAGAAGCAATGCATAAAAGCGAAGGATATGACATTGACGCCATGTATGATATCACTCGAAACATAATACTTGGTCAGGATGTAAACATTCCTTATCCGGATAAGTACTGGACAGCGGAAGTGTTTCTTGATGGGTATGATAAATACAGCACCGCTTATATTTTTAGCGTTGAGCTGTAATAAGCATGATATATACGGACAAATGCAGTATAAATTTGTCTACTGACATCAATTCCATCAACTCGAGCCATGTTGAGTGCGTGAAATAAATGCAATCGTCCAGTTAAATGTAAAGAGCACCCAAATCCGCTCTTATACTCTGTACAGCACAACCGAACCGTGTATACTTTGCTTCGGTGCTAAGTTATTATAAATTTTTGCCATATTTACTGGATAGCAAATCGTATGAAAAATATGGAAACATGTCGAGTGGCAAGGGATTTCCTTAAGACAAATGAAATTGACAGGTTTGCCATAGAAAAGTATAATGTGGTAAAGTCTTATGCCACTAGGAGTACAGCAGCAATAAGCCAATAATTTACATAAGGTAGCGGATATGCAAGGATTAAGGGATTTGTTTAATAAAGTTATTAATTTTATATCTGTAACTAACAATATTGTACAGTTTATCGTATTTTTGATGGCCGTAATAGCGGTGTTTTTTATATTCTCAAACAAATATCTGTATCCGATAAAAATGTTGCTAAAACCATTAGGTATCAAAAATCGTTATATTTTAAAAGCTATCATTTTATGTCGCAAGAATCCCAGAAAGTATATACGGGTTTTTTGTGAATATTTTATTTTAAAAACTCAAGGCCAACATAAGGATAAAAACTGGTGGAAAGACAATTACAAAGAGTTTGTTGCTTTTTTTAAAGACTCATTGCCGAATGATTTTATCTATGAGATTGATAATTGTACAGATATATTATGCGAGGGCGTATCAAATAAGGTTGATTGCTATTTTAGTTATTTTGATCAACAAAAAATAAGAAAGAAATATGATCTTGACCGGAAATCACCTATTTCATTTTGCATGGAAATTAAGATAAAGCAAGGCTTCTTATCACAAAACTTTCTTTTGACAGGATTGCTTGACCGCTATAAAAATAATTGGGGCAATCTTGTAAGAAAGTATGTCTCTTTAACTTGTAATGAAAAAGACACGAGCTTTTACTCTTCAGAG
>JBLNDG010000227.1:0-21791 GCA_050261415.1 Caulobacteraceae bacterium
GACTATAGTAACCTATGCAGATGTTTTAAAAAAAGGTAGCAGCGGTACTGCAGTCAAAGAGGTACAAACACAGCTCAAGAAAAAAGGTTATTTTTCCGGAGATGTAACAGGTTATTTCGGTAGTTTGACGGAAGCTGCGGTGAAAAAGTTCCAGACGAAAAGTAAATTAAAAGCTGATGGGATTGTTGGAACTTCTACCAGGCAAAAACTTTTAGGGACAACAGGGACAAGCTCCAGAGGTGTTGAAATGCTTGATTGGTGGACATCTGCCTCAAAAATTTTTAAAATAGGGAGCAAAGCGAAAGTAACTGATGTCAGAACGGGAAAAACCTTTAACATCGTACGTACATACGGCAGCAATCATGCTGATTGCGAGGCTTTGACAGCTGCAGATGCAAAAATCATAAAACAAATCTGGGGTGGTAGTTGGAGCTGGAGCCGAAGACCGGTGATTGTTGAAACCGGGGGCAGGAAAATTGCAGCATCCATTGCTGCAATGCCGCATGCAGGGGTAGACGGTGCACCTGCAAACAAAGTAGTAAGCAGTAGAAGCGGAGGGTACAGCAGAGGTGCCAACCTTGACAAGATAAAAAACAATGGTATGAGCGGAGTAATTGACGTTCATTTTTTAAACAGTAGAACCCATGGAACAGACAGGGTGGATCCGAAGCACCAGGCTGCAATCAGGGAAGCAGCAAAAAAATAATACATATTACAGTACGGTAAAACCCCGGTATCAAGTGATGCCGGGGTTTTATATGTAATAAATGATCTTTGATATATGCATACTAGATAATAAAAGCGTGCTCGATTTCCTCGCAGAAGAAAAAACAGACAGCATAGACCTACGGGGCAGTTTTCACAGGATATAGGAATAATGGTGCAATCTTTATAATATAAATAAAAAGCTTTTGTGAGAAGGGATAACGATTATTGTGGCAGGAAGAAACCGACCGGCTATTACTATATGTGTTCTTCTGCTTATATTTCTGCTGAGGATTCCACATCTCAACAATGCTACTGTTGAGATAGGGGATTATTGGAGACAATCCGATACAGAGTCAATTGCAGTTAATTTCATTGAAAAGAGGTTCAATATTTTTTACCCTCAGATGAACTATGATGGTTCGTCTCCCAACTATGTCCAATTGGAGCTCCAACTCACTACATTTATAATAGCCATCCTGTATAAACTGTTCGGCCATCATTACTGGCTTGCCAGACTTGTACCCACATCCTTCTTTATACTTTCAGCGTATTATCTATACCTGATTGAGAAAAGAACATACAGCAGTGAGCAGGCATGGTCTGCTGCTTTGATATACGGTACAATGCCGGTGAACCTGTTTTTCTCCAGGACTGTGATGCCGGAGTCTGCGCTGCTCTGCTTTTTTACCGGAGCTTACTATTACTTTCTTGGATGGATAGAAAATGAGAAGTTTTCCAGGCTTTTGGCCGCTGCCGTTTTTACCATGCTTGCAATTTCTCAGAAGCTTCCTGCGGTTTTTATCGGATTGGCAATGTTGGCTATATGTATTGAAAGATACAAGGGCGGTTTCATACTGAGGTGGGATTTATGGCTGTTTGCAGCAATATCACTGCTGCCAAACCTGGTATACTATCTTTGGTCTTACAGTATAGCCGAATCAAAGTTCGTCAGTCATATCGGAAATAAATATATATTTCCAAAGTTCTATTCGGCTTTTCTGACCCCGCAAGCTTTGGAATTTTATGAAGCTAAAGTGCCGGAGGCTTTTGGATATGCTGTACTTTTTACAGCTCTCGCAGGGTTTTTCATTGCAATAGCCAAGAAAGAAAACTATATTTTATTCTGGTTTGTCGCAATGGTTTTGGAAGTTCTTGCCATCGTATCCCCGATACGCTTTGAATACTACCTGATGATGCTTGGCCCGGTTATTGCCCTGTTGTCCGGGCGGGTAATAGGTCTGCCGTGGAAAAGATTCAAATTAGGATATATTATTACTTTGGCTATAATATTGGCAATTTCCTACAATGCTTATAAAGTGGAACAGCCTGAATTTAAAGAGGTGCAAAACAGGCTGGATGGAGCGGAAATCCTTAAAGCCTATACAAACAAAGACGATTTGATAGTTATAGGGACCTTTGATCCGGCAGTATTGAGCCTTAGCGGCAGGAACGGCTGGAGGACAGGTTCTGACTACCATGATTATAAACTGCGTGATCCCAATGAGGATATAAAATACTATATAAGAAGCGGAGCAAAATATTTCCTGCTGTACCGGAACTGGATATACGGAGATAAAGGCGGTTATTACAAATATGTAGATAACAATTTCCAGAAAGTCTGTCAAGAGAAGGATTTTACCCTGTATAAGCTGCAATAGTACAAAAAGAAGAAAGAGCCCGTGAGAGTATATCTGCCGGGCATTCTTTCTCATTCAACAGCTATTATGATTTCCCTTTAAAAAACCCGCCCATCAAATTGCGGCCGAAGTTAGGGAAAAATAGAAATATAAGCAGTAGAGCGACCCACCAGTTATCAGCGGTTATCATACTACCGGCTACACTGCCTAGTCCATCCAGTATTCCACCTACAGGTATGGACGGAAGGGAAATGGGAGCTGTTGGTGCAGCTGGTACAGCAGGCGTAGTAACTACATTTTCAAATTGCTTAACAGGTATGATTTCCGCCGGTTGTGCTGCCGGAGGAGGATCATGCTTCCTGCTAAGGGCTGGAACCGGCGGCTGCGGCGTTGGCCGCGGCGGTGGTTGCGGCGGCGCTACAGGTACTGACGGTGAGACATACCTTCTGGAGTAAGGAAGTACCGGTTTAGGTGGTGACGGAGGCGGAGGTGCCGGTGCTGAATTCTTAGTACCCCCGAATATATTATTGAGCCCTCCCAGAAGATTCCCCAAAGATAGGCCAGGCAGTAATGCCGGTGCTGCAGGCGGTACTGCGGGCGTTGCATATGGATATCTTGCCGGTGATACAACCGGCGACGACGGTTGCGGTCACCCTGAGCCGGCTCCATTGCAGGCATTTCCCATTCTATTGACATTCATGCGGCCCAATGTCATACCTCCCTTCATAAGAACAATTTCAAAAATTACAAAACCTGAAAATTTTTATTAAATCATGTACTCAATTACATAGTATGTTTAAAAAAAGGTTTGGTTACTGTCAAATGTTAACTTCAAAAACATCACATAACCATCACAATAGCAGTCAAAACTAAAAATAAATATAACGCGCAGGCCTTATAACATGCAAAGCTTGCAGGTTTGCAAAATAATAGAAGTATTTAAGCGTTATATCTGAAAAAATATAATCTATATGGAAGGAGTATGAAAGATGGGAAAACAAAAGGCTTTGAAAGTTATTTTATGCAGCATACTGGTATTAAGTATGGTGTTGCCCGCCAGATTAACGGTTTTTGCTGCTGATGATAGAGCTGGATCAGTCAGCAATGCAGAATCGGCTAAATCCTGCATTAAAGAAACCGATAAGAAAGGAGACACTTTTGAGAAGGCTCTGAATGAACTTGTACAGGAAGGAAAGTTAAGTAAGGAAAAGGCCCGGAAGATAATAGAGTTTAAAAAGGAAAGAAAAAAAGAAATAAAGAAGCAGATTGAAGAACAAAAAATAACAAAGCAGCAGTGCGGCAGGATGAGCTTAATGGCAGAGCTTAAAAAAGCCGGAATTATAACGGACGCTGAGGCTTTGGCAATCAGAGCAAAGCTTCACGAGCTAAAAATGGAAAAAACAAGAGAATTCTTGGAAGGCTTAGTGGCTAAAGGAGTTCTAAAGGAGAGCAATGTAAAGGATATTGAAAACTATATGAATAAAGCCTGGGAAGAAAGCAGGGAAGAGCATGAAAAGTTAAAAAGCATGACACCTGAAGAACGAAAAGCATATTTTGAAAATAAAAAATCGGAGCACAAAGATATAATTACAAAGATGGTGGAGGATAAATTGCTGACAGAAACACAAGCGGCAGAAGTAAGAAAGGCCCTGCAGCGGTTTTTAAAGTCAAAGAATAATTAAGTGTGTTCCCACAATATCTGTAACTGTCTTGTGAAAGCTTAAGCCCTTGTATAAACGCGAGGGCTTGCTTGCATATATCAGCTATTTCATCACATAACCATCACAATCAATAGTTAAAATACATATGTTCCGATTAATGTATAAATATTACACACAAGAGGTGAAAAAGTGAAAAGAATTGCAGCAATTTTTTTAGTAATTTTTATGTCATTTTCAAGCTACTTTCAGATAACTGCATATGCTGCCGATAATGTGATTCCCCTTACTGCAGAAAGCGCAATACTTATTGATGCAGCTACAGGCGATGTGCTGTATGAAAAAAACTCCAACAAACAGATGTATCCTGCAAGTACAACGAAAATAATGACAGCCATTTTAACATTGGAAAACAGCAACCTGAATGATAAGGTTATAATTGATAAAGATACTCCATTTACTGATGGAAGCAGCATTTATGTAAGAGAGGGAGAAGAATTCACAGTAGAACAGCTTTTGTACGCACTTATGGTTGAATCGGCTAATGATGCAGCGGTTGCTCTTGCAAAGCATGTTTCCGGCAATGTCAGTGCCTTTGTTGATAAAATGAACAAAAGGGCTGCAGAACTGGGAGCCACAAACACACATTTCAACAATCCCAATGGTTTGCCTGACACAAAACACTTAACTACGGCTCATGATCTGGCGGTTATAGCCAGGTATGGGATGACAATACCGAAATTCACAGAACTAGTACGTACAGCCAGGTATCAAATTCCACCCACCAACAAAGTGAACGAAACCCGGTATTTGAGAAATACCGACAGGTTCCTGTGGGGAACGGGAAGCCAGAATAAAATTAATTATAAGGGAAAGTACATAGATATTAAATATGATATCGTTGATGGAGTAAAAACTGGATATACAACAGTTGCAGGGAATTGCATCGTATCAACAGCATCAAAGAATGGCAGGAGACTTATTGCCGTAGTTTTGAAAACGCATGGTTCAGATCTCTATCTGGATGCCCGGATCTTGCTTGACTATGGTTTTGATAATTTTGAGAATGTAGAGCTGGTAAAAAGCGGAGAAGAAATCCAAAAGGCTAACATCGAAAACGGTGTGAGTAATGAAGTGGGATTGGTAGCTCAGGACGATCTGTCAAGAACACTTCCTCTTTCGGCAAAGGATGTAAAAATTACAAAAAATTTTGTTGTTAACGAAAATATTTATGCACCCATACAAAAAGGAGCTGTTCTTGGCAAAGCAACTTATACGCTGAATGGAACTGTTTTGGGGGAAGTAAATCTGGTAGCAAAAGAGCAGGTCGATGAAAAAGCAATTGTTAAAGTGGAAAAAAAGTTGTTAAGCCCAAAGGCATTGGTTTTTTATAAAATCACAGCAGCAATATTTGTGTTGGTTGTTTTTCTTGGAATATATATAGTTCTAGGAAAAAGAAAGAATAGATACCGATGGTAAAGATTAGTTCAGTAAGGCTTAGGAATATATTGGCAGGTATATGATATAATTATTTATAATTGTAAAGATTATATTTAATACCGGAGGGTTTTATGGCAATTAAAGTACTTGTCGCAGATGATGAAAAGAGGATTAGGAAGATAATAGGGGACTACCTGAAGAATGAAGGCTACTGCGTTATTGAAGCAGAGGACGGGGAGGACGCTTTAGCAAAATTTCATGAAAATAAGGATATCGACCTTATTATAGTAGATGTAATGATGCCTAAGAAAAATGGCTGGCAAGTCTGTGAACAAATAAGATCAGAATCGGAGATTCCGATAATTTTTCTGACCGCATTGGGAGAGTGCAGTGACGAGACCTACGGGTTGGATATTGGCGCGGATGATTATATAGTAAAGCCTTTCCGTTATGAGGTCTTTATAGCCCGTGTACGTGCGGTTCTGAGAAGGTTGCACAAAAGAGAAGAGACCTTTTACAGCATTAATGAAATCGAAATAGATACAGTAAAGCGAACGGTAAAAAAAGCTGGAGAAATTGTAGAGCTGAGCCCCAAAGAATATGAATTGCTCATATATCTTATCAAGAACGAGAGGATAGCATTGGAGCGGGACAGAATCATAGATGCAGTCTGGGGTTATGACTACTATGGGGATAGAAGGACAGTCGATACCCATATAAAGAATATAAGAGCCAAAATCGGCAGTGTTGGTAATTATATAAAGACAATCAGGGGTTTTGGCTACAGATTTGAGGTGAACCCATGATTCGTTCGATAAGAGTTAAATTATTTGTGGTTTTTATAATTCTGCTTGCAATATTCCTCTTTATATTTCTAATGGCCAATGCTTATTTTCTCGATGATATTTTCGTATGGGGAAACAGAAGCATAATGCAAAAAGCGTATACAGAGTTTAGGGACAAACAGGGAAAGGGCTATGATGAAGAAGAGCTTATTGACCGGCTGGCAAATGAATTTGGCGGAAATATTGTGCTGATAACAAAGGATATGAAGGTAATTACAAGTACATACTCGCGTTTTAACAAATTCAGACTGACCAGGGTAAGCTCCGATCTTGTCGGGTGGATAAACCACAATATGATGAACGTAAAAAAAGGTGAAGTCTTCTTAATCTGGCCAAGGGGTAATGAGCAGGATCGCCTGGTTGCTTTCATAGGCAGACTGCCGAACGGGGGCTACTATATTGCAGAAAAGTCTTTGGTTGGAATCTATGACAGCAGCCGGATGGCAGAAAGGTTTATAATTGTTTCCGGAATCGGCACTCTTATAATCGGCTCAATAATGGTATTTTTCCTCTCTGCAAGGATTACAAAACCAATAATAAGGATTAATGATGCTGCAAAAGAGATAGCTAACCTGAATTTCAGCAACAGGGTAAAAATATCAACAAACGATGAACTGGGCATATTGGCAGGCAGTATAAACCTTATTGCAGACAAGCTGAGCCAGTCACTCAATGAATTGAAGGATTCAAATCTAAAGCTTCGGGAGGATATCGAGCAGGAAAGGAAACTTGAAAAAATGCGCCGTAAGTTTGTATCAAACGTATCACATGAGTTGAAAACTCCGATAAGCATGATACAAGGCTATGCAGACGGCTTAAAATATAATATTGCGAAAAATCCTGAGGATGTAGAATATTACTGTGATGTAATCATTGATGAATCAGAAAAAATGAGCCACCTGATAAAGGATCTTCTTGACCTTTCCTCCTATGAATCAGGGACCTTCAAAATAACAAAGGAGCCCTTTGATATAGTGGAGTTAACCAGGGAGATAGCAGCCAAATACCAGAACGTACTGGGCAGCAGTAATAAAAAAATAGAAATAAACGCACCCGTTGAATTGATGATTAATGCTGACAGGCTGCGGATTGAACAAATAATGATGAATCTTATGAGCAATGCAGTAAAGCATGTTTATGATGAAGGATGCATAAAGATAACGGTAAGTGACTTAAAGGGCAAAGCGTTGCTGTCAGTATACAACACAGGCAGCCATATTGATGCTGCCGATATAGACAATATATGGACGAGCTTTTATAAGACTGCTTCCGGCAAGGATAAGGTTAAGGATGGCACCGGTCTTGGGCTGGCAATTGTTAAAGCAATTACAGAATTGCACGGAGGGAGCTATGGTGTGGAAAATATACAGGATGGTGTGAATTTTTGGGTTGAGATACCGGTTTAATGTTTAATCGTCATCACACATCCATCACATTGGGTAATTAGAATTAATATTAACAATTGTAGTTAAGGAGGAAAATATGTGAAAACAGCAACCGTATTGAATGAAAACCCAAAAAAGCGGCTTCGGCTGCCAAAGCCTGTGCTGATCGGCGGCTTGGCCGTACTGCTAATTGCTTCTGCAATATTTGGGTATTATTATCTGAAGAACGATAAAGCCTCGAAGAATCAACCCAACCAACGTACCGCACAAGTTATCAGGGGAGATTTGAGCGTTACTGTTACGGGTTCCGGTCCTGTCCAGTCATCTAGCAAGTATAATATATCCTCAAATGTGGCTGGAAAGGTGACGGAAGTACATATTAAAGACGGGGATGCAGTAAAGGCAGGAGATTTGCTTTTTGCGCTTGATGATTACGAAGCTTTGCAAAATATAAAGAAGCTGGAGATAAGCATCGAAAAGGCCCAGCTTGAACAAGAATCCAATGTTAAATATCTTCAAAGCAATCTGGTGACTTCACCAATAAACGGAGAAATAACAGACATAAAAGTCGAGACAGGCGACAACCTTGCAAAGAATGCTGCAATTGCAACCATAACAGATAAATCAAAGCTCAAATACGTTGTACCGTTTATTAATGCACTTAGAAATAAGATTCAGCCCGGGCAGGAGGTTACTGTCAACGCTTACGACTCTGCAAGGGATGAGATTTATACTGCCAAGGGGAAGGTGACATATGTCAGCCCTGCAATGTATACCACAGGTAATGGAGCAGAAGCTTACAATGTAGAGATACTCGTTGACAATCCCGGTTCACTGAAAGAAGGAAATGCAGCAAACGCTGAAATCAATGTTTCAGGAACAACTGTAAAAAGTACTGAGAGCAGCACACTAAGCTATGCGGAAAGCGTGAATATAAAAACTGAATCCGGGGGCACGCTGAAAAAGGTGAATGCTACAAAGGGGCAGCTGGTTACAAAAGGGACGGTGCTTGCGGAGTTCCAGAATGATGAGCTGGTGCTTACTACAAAATCGGCAGATTTGGAAATCCAGGATTTGAATTACCAGCTGGAAACCGCAAAAAAGCAGTTGGAATACTACAAGGTTTATTCGCCTATTGATGGTGTTGCTACCATGGAGGATATAAATGTCGGTGATGTGGTGAAGTCCGGTGATCAGCTTTGCAGCGTGGCGGATTACGGTAAGATGGAGTTTGAAGTACCCATTGACGAATTGGATATAGATAAAATAAATATAGGACAGGAAGTTAATGTTACCGTAGACGCACTACCTGACAGTGCGGCAAAACCATTGAAGGGTACTGTGAGCAAGATTGCAGTTGAAGGAACCTCTTCAAACGGCGTGACAACATACCCTGTTACGATTCAAATAAATGAACCCGGACGGCTGAAGGGCGGAATGAATGCAAATGCAGAGATACTTGTCAGTGTAAAAAAAGGTACACTTTATGTACCTATTGAAGCTGTACAGAAGCGGGGAAACAGGGCCTTTGTCATGGTCAAATCTTCTGATGGGAAAACAGCTTCCAGGGAAGCAAATGCGAAACAACAAGACGGAACAGGGACAGGAAGTCAGAACCCCAATAACTCAAATAACGGCAGCGGGAACATAAGAAACCAGAACCAGGGTGCACAGAGAACAAACAATGTGAACCAGCAGTATTATGCTGGCGCTGTTATGACACCGGTCCAGACAGGTATCAGTAATGAAATGTATATTGAAATAGTAAGCGGGCTTGAAGAAGGGCAAGTAGTGGTTTTACCTCCGGTAGCAGTAACAGGACAGAATGGCACGCAGCGGAATGGCGGCTATAATAACCAAGGTGGAAACACTGTGAGAATACCTATGGGAGGCGGCGCAGCCAATGTTCGTAGGGATTAGTGGCAAGGAGGTAGCATATGATAAGGATATCTGATATGTATAAGGTTTATCGTATGGAAACGGTTGAAGTCAATGCGTTAAACGGCATCAACCTTCATATAAGCTCCCATGAGTTTGCGGCGATAGTAGGCCCTTCGGGCTCCGGCAAATCTACTCTTATGAATATGATAGGCTGCCTGGACACACCGACATCAGGCTCGTATTACCTGGATGGATTGGAGGTCAGCAAGCTGAGGGATGATCAGCTCGCTGATATAAGAAACCAAAAAATAGGTTTTATCTTTCAAGGCTTCAACCTGCTTCAGAAGCTTACTGCAATAGAAAACGTCGAGTTACCGCTTATATACCAGGGAATAGGCGCGAAGGAGCGTTATGAAAGGTCAATTTCCGCCCTGGAAAAGGTAGGTCTGGCAGATAGAGTCCATCACAGACCAAATGAACTTTCCGGAGGGCAGCAACAGAGGGTGGCTATAGCTAGGGCTTTGGCGGGGAATCCCCCGATAATACTTGCTGATGAACCTACAGGTAATCTGGACTCGAAATCCGGCGCAGAAATAATGAAAATGATGCACAAGCTCCATGAGGGCGGCAATACAATTGTTCTAATTACACATGATAATGAAATAGCCATGCAGGCAAAACGTGTAATAAGAATCCAGGATGGAGAAATTACCGAAGACAGGAAGGTGGGGTAAGTGGGTTTTTTGCAGGCTTATAAAATGGCCATAAAAAGCATAAGAAGCAACAAGGCACGTTCCTTCCTGACAATGCTGGGAGTTATAATCGGCGTTTCATCTGTTATTGCAGCAGTGGCTTTTGCCCAGGGCAGTACCAAAAACATCACGGATACTATTCAGGGTATGGGAACAAACCTTATACAGATAAATATCACAGGAAGAAACAGCAACAGAAATGTATCTTACCAGGATTTGAAAAAATTTGGTGAAGAAAACAGCAGCCAGATATCAGCAATAGCACCACAGATAAATGGAAGCATCACTGTAAAATACGGAACAAAAAATACTGAAACCTCATTGATCGGTACGAGTCCCGAATACGAAACAATAAGAAACCAGCATGTGCAAAGGGGACGTTTCCTTCTGGACCTGGATGTGGAATACAGGCAAAAGGTTGCTCTTATAGGTACTGCAGTCGTTAATGAATTGTTTGAAGGCAAGAACCCGATAGGGCAGTCAATAAAAGTCAACGGACAGCCTTTCAAGGTCGTTGGAATTCTTGAGGAAAAAGAGAACGGGCAGGATCAATCCCAGGATGACCAGGTAATAATCCCCATTACAGTAGCGCAAAGGCTCATGAAATCGGCGGTAATCAGAAATTTCGCCATCCAGGCAGCAAAACCGGAAGCTGTTGATGCAGTGATGGAAAAGCTGAATACCATGCTGACAAGTATATATAGGGATGATAGAGCATTCAGAGTGTTCAACCAAGCTCAGATGCTTTCCACCTTGAATAGTGTAACCGGTACTATGACAGCGGTTCTCGCAGGAATAGCGGCAATATCCCTTATTGTTGGGGGTATAGGAATTATGAATATCATGCTTGTATCTGTGACTGAGAGGACTAGAGAAATAGGAATCAGAAAAGCAATTGGTGCAAAAAGGAAGCATATTTTGATCCAGTTCCTTATAGAAGCTGTTTTGGTAACCGGAATCGGAGGGCTTATGGGTGTCCTTATAGGAGTTTCTATCATTAAGTTTATTATTGGAGGGCTGAAAATAGCCCCGGAGGTATATTCAATCACCTGGATTGTACTGTCTTTTGGAATCTCTTTGCTTGTAGGAGTTATATTCGGGATGTTCCCTGCATATAAGGCAGCAAGCCTGAAGCCTATAGAGGCATTGAGATCGGAATAGAAAGCTAAAGGAGTCCAATATATAAGTATTGGGCTCCTTTTACATTTTTTCATAGATATTTGTTATCCCTGCTATCTTACAGCATTATGAACAAATGCTACGATTCTGTCCAACGGAATGTCTGCTACCGAGCCTACTGTTCTTACAACACCGCCGCCATAGCCGCCCATCATTCCGCCATAGCCGCCTGTCACTACTGGGCTGCAGCAGTTTCCGAGAGCACATGCAGGTGCCGGTCCGATATGAGTTACAATTCTAACAAAGCAGGGGTTAACAGCCAGTATCACTCCGGTGATGCCTGAGCCGGATTCCCCTCCGCTCGTGGTAAATATTGTAACTGTTTCGCCTGTAAATGCTGCAAGTAATTCAAAGAACCTTGTATACGCAGCTTCTGGACCTGCAGTATATGGTGTTACCGGAGCTCCTTCATCATAACCAAATCCACTTACCATTTATTTACCTCCTTCCTCAATAATTTGAATATTAGTTTGAAATGCTACTGGGGACAGACAAAATCCGCCCCTATGAATTTTGTTCGTTAGTTTATTTAGACTAATGGTGAGCCAAAACCGAAGGTCCTGCCAAAACCGCCAAATGCGATTATTGCAAGTATGATGATGAAGAAGAAGTTATTGTCGATACCCCAAGACGGGCCTGCTGCAAGAAGTATGAACAGTAATAGCAGCAACAGGAATCCATTGCTCCCGACACAAAGCCCTCTAAATGGTGAAACAGCAGTTGGTGCTACACCACATCCGGCAGCAGCAAGTGCAGGGTTAACAGTTCCGCCATATCCGAATCCATTTGCCATGATTACACCCCCTTTCTTACGGGCACGGTCACCTTTCTTCAATACCATACTATGTACATGCTTAAGTTTGGTTACAGAAAAAAAGAAGCGTGGGGAAATCTTTTGGATTCCCACGCTTCTTTTTAGTCACCTGACCGTATTATGTTTATGCGGACTTTGTTATTTATTACCCTTGCATCAATAACTATGGAGTAAGGTTTATTATTTCTGAAACGTAAGTCTTTTTGACCGTATATAACAGTCGCATCCATACCTTTCGAAATATATGGCACATGTTTTGAATGGGGGTGCCTTTCTACTATCTGCAGCCCTGCGTCTTTTGCTGCACTGTATAAAGTGCTGCTGACCTGACATACGCCTCCGCCTCTTCCATAATCCTTTTTACCTTTAAGAATAATCCTTGCCTTCTTATATCCGTCTGAAGCAGTCCGACTTCCTACAGTTCCATTAAAGGAGAAGACTTCACCCGGACTGAGTTTAGTCCCGTCTATCTCATCAACTGCCAACAAAATATTATTGACCCGGTTATCACTGTCATCCAGTATACTTGTTGAATATCCCCCGATAATATTGTTATTAGGCGCTTTCTTAGCAGTAGTTTTTGCAGGGGCTTTTGCCGGAGCTTTCGTCGGGGCTGGAGTAGCTGTAGGTAACGGTTGCACCGGCGGTGGAACATTATAGCCTGCATTGCTGATATTCTGGTAGTTCTGCAATTGGGTTTTGGACTCTGGAATTATTTCAGCAGGCCGGCAACCGGCAAATGTCGAAAGCAGCATAATAATAATCAGCGGTTTTATGAGCATTTTTAAGAAGTTTTTCATATTTCACGCTCCTTTTGCATTTAATTATTAATATAGCTGTTATAAGCCTTCTTTGAAATTTCAGCTATAACCTGTTTCCCTTTTTCGGAGCTTGGGAGCTTCATTGACATTACACAAATTATATAATCGCCTTTCGAAGTATATATGATTCCCGCGTCATGTTCGTAGTGGCTCATACGTCCGGTTTTATGAGCAATTCTGCAGTTGGAGGGAATCAGACGCGGAAGCTTGTCACGGCTTTTTGCCCTTGTCATGATTTCAATCATTTCCTGGTCATAAGGGCTCCCCAAGCATTCATTGCGGTATATCCTTTCAAGTACAAGCATTAAGTCCCTGACGCTTGTGGTGTTATATTTTTTGCTTTTGTTGGATCGTGCTTTCATGAGCAGGTTCTCAATCCTGGTATCCTTGCAGCCGAGAAAATCTGCGGATTCGTTAATATTGTCCATTCCCAGCCTATTAATAAGCATATTTGTTGCAGTATTATCACTGACTGTCATCATTAGCTCTATAAGCCTTTTGTAAGTGATCTTGGTGCCGACCTTTGACCTTTGCAGGATTCCGGTACCGCCAACCTTCATGGAATCTTTCAATACAATTTTCTCATTAATGTCCAGTTTACCGAATGAAATTTGCCTGAAGGCTTCAATCATGACATATATCTTTATAACACTGGCAGAGCGGATTACCTTATTGTTTATAAGAAGTTCGTCTCCGGTTTCCAGATCCTTAAGTGCTATAGAATAATATCCTTTTTGGTTTTCTATAATGTCCCTGATATTTGCAGCCAGATCATCATCAAAGCCATCCTCAGAATATACAACCATATATGAACAAAAAAGCATTGATACAAAAAGGAGAAAAGCCACCATTTTTTTCATGAAAACACCTCCCGCAATTTCCTCTTATATTAGAATGGCACAGGAGGCAATGTTAATATGTGTTGAAGAAATGCGAAAAGTTTGGCTTAGATAGCTTAAATTGCTTCAATGAAATAATGCAAATCAGAGAGCAAACAGCCTGAATTAATATAAAATAAAAAAACAGCTGAATTAGCTGTTTCCAATATATACAAAAAATTCTTCGAAACTATATATTATTTTAATCAGATAATGGCAGTTCGATTTTGAAAAAAGCTCCTGTCTCCATGTTGTCCGCAGAAATTTTCCCATTATGCTTTTCGATGACATTTTTGCTTATTGCAAGACCAAGTCCAAATATGCCCTTACTGCCCTTATAGAATCTTTCAAATATATTCGGAAGCTCGTTCGCTTCAAAACCGGGACCATCATCGGTTATTGTAATTATAACTTTGTTGTCTTCCATTATTTCCGATTTCAACGAAACATTGCTTTTGGCATAGCGTATGCAGTTGCTAAGTACATTTGTAATTGCACGTGAAAGCTTCTCTTCATCGGCATATATGCTGCTTCCTGCTTCCGGCAGATCATTGGTTATGGTTATATTATCCTTAACGGCTATTTGTCTCATACGTTCAACACAGCTTCTGATCATATCATTAAAATCATAAGTGTTGAAGTGGTAGTTTTCTTCAATTGCATCAAGCCTTGAAAGGTACAGCAGTTCTTCTACCAAATGAGTCAGGCGTTTGGACTCGTCGATTATTATTTCAGCAGCGGTATTACTATCCGTAACTTCATATTTTATACCTTCTGCATAGCTCTGTATAGCCATAAGGGGAGTCCTGAATTCATGGGAAGCATTCTGCAGGAATGTCTTCTGTGCTTTATCATAGGCTTCAAGCTTCTCAGACATTATATTGAAATTGCCGACTAGTTCCTGAAGCTCATCATATACCGGCACCTGAATCTTGGTACCGAAATTTCTCTCTGCTATGGCGCTAACATGCTGATTGAGTGCAGAGAAGGGATCTGTTACCTTTTTTGCCGAAATTGAAGAGAATATTACAATAATTATAGCAGAGAAAAGCAAGATACAAAAAAGTATGAGGTTGATACCTAACTGCAGTTTATTTATATTCTGCAGGCTGGAATAAATAACTATCCATCCCAGCCCAAAAGAGTTCTTCTGGGACACGGGTTTTATGATGGCGACATATTCAGTTCCCGATATTTTGATATTTATGTATTTTTCACTGTCTTTGTCTTTAGATTTGCTTATTTCATTATTAACCCTGTTCAGCAATTCTGCAGGCGTATTGAAAAACTCTTCGGAGAAAGGGTTTATCATTTCTTTATTGCTGTCAAGCAAAATAAAATCTGCGTTCAGTACCGATAATGGTTCCCTCAGTGCTCTGTCCAACGTGAAATAATATCTGAAAGCCTCACTGATTTTTCCTGTATCAGAAGGAGGCGGCGGTGGCAGTGGATGTTCTTGCTTATTTTGCGGGAAAAAATCGGGACCTTTTCTTATTGCTATATCAGCTGTATGTGAGGCAATTTTATGCAACTGTCCTGTAACTTCCTTTTCGATATATATACGGATTGCAACATTGAATATAACTGCGACCAGTGCAATCAGTATAATAAATACAAGAATGTTGTATTTGAATATTCTCCATTTAATTGAGTTGCTTTTCATAATATCATTCCTTATCCGTCAATTTGAAACCGAAGCCCCATACAGTCTCAATCTTCAAAGCAGAGCCTGTATCAGACAGCTTTTTGCGTATCCTTTTAATCATATCATCGGTCGCGCGGGTTTCAACCTCGTTTTCAAAGCCCCAAACCTTGTCCAAAAGCTCACTGCGGCTTATAGCCCTGTTTTTATTCACAGCAAGGTAGTAAAGGAGTGAAAACTCCATGCCGGTAAGTCCGATGTCCCTATTGCTAAATTCCGCCTGCTTCGTACTATAATTGATTGTAATATCTGCTACTTCTACAATCTCTCCAGTGTCTGCATTTGCCTTATCCAGTTCAATCCGCCGGAAGATGCTTTTGATTCTGGCGATAAGCTCCATAGGACTGAAGGGTTTGGTGAGGTAATCATCGCAGCCAAGTGTAAGTCCGGCAATTTTATCCGGTTCTGTGTCCTTTGCCGAAACAATTATAATTGGTACAGCGCTTTTCTGGCGTATTTGCGAACATAGTGAGTATCCATCCATTCCGGGCATCATTATATCTATTACAAGCATATCGGCCGGTTTCGCATTGAAGGCTTCCAGTATGGATTGCCCGTCATTGAAGGTTTCGGCTTCATAGCCTTCTTTTATAAGGAAGGATTTTATGATATTGCAGATATTTATTTCATCATCAGCTATATATATTGATTTTTTTCCCATTTGTTATTCACCTCTAACTAATTCTACCATGAAAAGAATCCGATATCATGTTTAATTTCCTGTTGCTTTAATTTTGCCACAGTTTTGCGGAGATTTGTATAGATGGAAAGATGTAGAATTATATAAGAGCAACAGATTATAAAAGAATAAGTGGCAAATAGGCAGAAAGGATGCAGGGAGGTAGCCGTTATGAATATTAACACAGAGGTCGGAAGTAAACTAAAGTTCAAAATTTCAAAGAAAAGAATAGTTATAATTGCTGCGGCGCTTTTGCTGATTGCAGCAATCGTAATAGTAGGTTTCAATTATACGAAATCAAAGAATGCAAAAAGTACGGTAAGGCAGCAGACTGTTATGGTTAGAAGGGGAGACCTGAGTGTAACAGTGACCGGGTCAGGTCCGATAAGCTCGACAACAAAATATGACCTGACTTCAAACGTAAGCGGAACTCTTACAAAAGTGAATTTCAAAGATGGAGATAAAGTGAAAGCCGGGGACCTGATCTTTGAAATAGATGACAAAGATACACAATTGCAGATAAAGCAGCTCAAAAGCAGCATCGCTCAGCAGCAGCTTACACAGAACAGCAATATAAAGGATCTTCATTCGGGAACAGTTGTTGCTGCAATCGACGGGGAGGTATCGAACATTCAGGCGAAAGAAGGAGACACCCTGTCCAACAATGGTACTTTGATGACAATCACCGATAAATCAAAAATAAAACTCGTGGCTTCTTTTAATGATACATATAGAACCAAACTTTCTATAGGGCAGACTGTAACAGTAAATGCTTATGATACGACCACAGAAGAACTCAATGTAGCCAAGGGAAGCATATCCAGCATAAGCACACCGAGCTACAAAACAAGTAATGGGACTGAGGTGTACAATGTAGGAGTAACAATTGAAAATTCTAGTGAGCTTAAGGAGGGAATGGTTGCAAACGTCAGCATCAATGTAGGAGGTAATGAAATAAAGAGCACAGGCAGCAGCACATTGAGCTATGTAAAAAGTATGACCGTAAAAGCGACCTCCGGCGGTACAGTAAGCAAGCTTAATGTTGAGAACGGTCAGAACGTTAAGAAGGGCGATGTACTGGCGGTACTTGATAATGATGACCTGAAAACCACAATAGAGTCAAATGAGTTAAAGCTGAACGATTTGTATTCAGAACTCCAGACAGCAGAAGAAAAGCTTAAGGACTATCAGATATATGCGCCCTTTGACGGTACTTTCACGTTAAGTGACATAAAACAGGGCAACAGCATAAAGCAGGGGGATACATTGGGAAGCGTAGCTAACTACGATATTATGGAATTCGACATCAACGTAGATGAGCTTGATATAGCCAAGATAAAGGAAGGCCAGACTGCAAGCGTTACAATTGACGCATTAACAGACACAACAGAGAAGCCTTTGAAAGGAACAGTATCAAAGATTGCAGTGGAAGGGACTTCATCAGATGGAGTTACTACTTATCCTGTAGCTATACAAATTGAAGAAAATACTGCATTAAAAGGCGGCATGAATGCAAATGCAGAAATTGAGGTAAGCAAGAAGACAGACGTCTTGTATGTGCCTGTAGATGCAGTACAGAAAAGGAACGGCAAGAGCTTTGTCAGTGTAGTAAGCGGTGCAGCCAAAACAGGCGGTAATACAAATCAATCACAGAGGAATCAGCAGAATTCAGAGTTTAAGACAGAGAGGAAAGAAGTAACCACAGGAATAAGCACCGAGGAATATATAGAAATAGTGAGCGGGCTTAATGAAGGAGAGGCAGTTGTCGTAACCTCCACATCAAATACTGGCAACACCCGTCAGAATATGCCGGGCGGAATGGGAATACCAATGGGCGGCGGCGGGTTACCGGGAGGCGGTGGCGGTAATAGTCAGAAAAGGAATTAGGAGGACACAAACATGATAGAAATAAGCAATATGAGTAAAATCTATCGGATAGGCAATGTAGATGTCAGAGCGCTGAATGAAGTAAGCTTGCATGTAAGGCAGCACGAGTTTGTGTCAATCATAGGACCTTCAGGCTCAGGAAAATCAACCTTGATGAATATGATTGGCTGCCTTGATGCGCCGACCAGCGGGGAATACTATCTTGACGGTATCAAAGTAAGCGGCTTGAAGGATGAACAGCTTGCAGACATTAGAAATCACAAGATAGGCTTTATATTCCAGGGGTTTAATCTGCTGCAAAAGCTTACTGCCGTGGAAAATGTCGAGCTTCCCTTGATATACCAGGGAGTTCATGCAAAGGAACGCTATGAGAGATCAGTGAAAGCGCTGGAGCTGGTGGGTTTGGGAGAAAGAATCCATCACAAGCCTACGGAGCTTTCGGGAGGGCAGCAGCAGCGTGTGGCCATTGCAAGGGCCTTGGTGGGCAACCCCCCAATCATATTGGCGGATGAACCTACCGGGAACCTGGATTCAAAGTCAGGCAAGGATATAATGCGGATGCTTAAGGAATTGCATGCAAAGGGAAACACGATAGTACTGATAACCCATGATAATGAAGTTGCGGTGCAGGCTGAAAGAATAATACGGATACAGGACGGACAAATCAATGAGGACAGGATGGTGGGGTAAATGGGCTTTATTCAGGCATACAAGATGGCGATAAAGAGCATCCGGAGCAACAAGGTACGTTCCTTTCTCACTATGCTGGGTGTAATTATCGGAGTTTCTTCTGTAATATCAGCCGTTGCTTTCGCTCAGGGCAGTACAAAGAGTGTGACTGATACAATACAAAGCCTCGGTACAAACCTGATCCAGATAAATATTATGGGTAGAAACAGCAACAGGAAGGTTACATACAGTGATATTCAGAAGTTTGCAGAAGAGAACAGCGCAGATATCGCTGCAGTAGCTCCGCAATCCAGTACAACGGGAAGAGTAAAGTACCAGACTAAAAACAGGGAGACTACGGTGCTCGGTACAAGTCCGGACTACAAAACAATTAAGAGTGTTGATGCCCAGTTTGGGCGGTTTCTGACACAGAATGACATTGACAGTATGCAGAAAGTGGCAGTTGTGGGTACGGCAGTGGTCAATGATATATTTGAAGGAGGAAACCCGCTGGGCAAGAAAATCAAAATAAACGGGCAAATGTTTTCTGTAGTTGGAGTACTGCAGGAAAAAGATAATGGTCAGGACAGTGGAGCGGATGACACTGTAATCATACCCATTACCGTTGCGCAGCGGCTTTTCAGCTCAGCTACCATAAGAAATTTTGCAGTACAGGCGACCAGTCCCGATACCGTAGATACTGCCATGGATAAGCTGGAAGCATTCCTGACCAAGACATATAAGAATTCAGATGCCTTCAGGGTTTTCAACCAGGCAGAAATGCTCTCATCACTTGACAGTATGACAGGAACCATGACTGCTGTCTTAGCAGGTATAGCAGCAATTTCGCTTATCGTAGGCGGCATAGGCATTATGAACATAATGCTTGTATCAGTTACCGAGAGGACAAGGGAGATCGGGATAAGAAAGGCAATCGGGGCTAAGAGAAAGAACATACTTGTTCAGTTCCTCATTGAGGCAATTATAGTAACCGGTATAGGCGGGCTGATGGGAGTGTTGATAGGTTTGTCAATAATACACTTCATAATAGGCGGGTTAAGTTTGGTGCCTGAAGTCTATTCCCTGACCTGGATTATACTATCCTTTGGAATCTCACTGATTGTCGGTGTTGTATTCGGGCTCTTTCCGGCCTTCAAAGCAGCCAGCCTTAACCCTATAGAAGCGTTGCGCTCAGAGTAGTTTAGCCTTATAATAGAATAAGAAATATTAAATAATTTCTGGAGGAAAAAATATGAAAAAACTATGTTTTGTATTATCAATAATGCTATGCATGGCAGTACTTTTTCCAAGTCTGACAGCCCAGGCAGATTCAACTGGTGTAGTAAAAATAACGTTGGAGGAAGCGCAGGCGAGAGCCCTGGAGAATAGTTTGGATTACCAACAGCAGGATGGCGTCATAAGCGATGCACTGGACAGTTACTATAATACCCAGGACAGCAATGAAAAGCAGGCTTCCTCTGCTTCTAAGAGCTTTATAGATTATTTCAATAAGCCAGTAACTCTTGAAATAAATCTGGAAACTGCAGCCAACAAAGTAAAAGCAACAAGACTGCAAAAAGAGAACTTGAAGAGAACATCTGACTATAATGTGATGAAGGCCTTTGTAAATATTAAGAAGGCTCAAAATGCATTGGATACAGCAAAAAACAATACTGCAGCAAAATACAGCGAGTATGAGACCGCCAAAGCCAAGTACTCCTTCGGATTGATTACAGCCAGTGCTTTAAAGCAAGCAGAGAATACATACAAAAGTGCTCAAGATTCTGAGACAACAGCTCAGAAGAACTTGCAGCAGCAGATACAGACATTGAACAGATACCTTGGTAGGGAACTTACGGATTATAATATAGAACCGGTCATAGAATTTTCTATTATTGATTTAAGTAAAATCGACCTTGATAAAGTAAGGGAGGATAACATAAAGAACAAGGAAAGCCTATATAATCTTGAATTGAATGCTGAAACTGCAAAAAGAAAATATGACCTGACAAAAGAACAATATGACAAATTTGTAGTAAAATATAACGTACAGAATTCAAGGGACGATATGGAAGAAGCATATGATGATGCTACCAGCGAATATGACCAGGCAAGAAAGGCTTTTGAAGATGCTACAATAGACCTGGATATGCAATTGAATACTGCTTATGATTCATTAAAGTCGGCAGTGGAAAATATAAATGAACTTAATGAGGATCTAGTGCTGGCAAAAAGTGATGCAGAGAAGGCAAGCATTCAATATGATATGGGATTGATTTCGAAAGATAAACTGAACGAAGCTGAATCCAAGCTGAAGGATCTGGATATTCAGATCAAGAACAGTACGGCAGATTTGAACCTTAAGTATGCAGAGCTTATGATGTACAGTGATACAAGCCAGGCTAGCACTACCAACTAAATAAACTGAAGAGAAAAAAGGATAAGCAATTAGGGGCACCGGTTAAGTAATTCACCGGTGCCTTTTTGTGCTGTTTTCCGATATTTAACATATTATTGATTACCTGAATCCGTGAATTTGGCTTATACATCGTCTGAATAAAACAGAAAATCATTTAGGAGGAACCTTTTTAAGGTGCAAAACTTCCTAATGTAATGAAAACTGTAAGCCTGACATGAACGAGGATAGTCTGCCGCTGTTATTTTTGCATGACAAATAAAGCCTACTCCTTATCTGCAAGACTTTGAAAGGGCAGGAGATTATATGCCATGCTACTAAGGGTCAACACCAGATGGTTGCTTGAAAATTTGCCGGACGGCAAGCTTTCCAAGTCTAAGTCGGTTTTGATTTCACTGTGAAATTGCTCACTTGTTCCGTGGTCATGGTATAGCTGAATG
>JBLNDG010000228.1:0-18314 GCA_050261415.1 Caulobacteraceae bacterium
GGCGATTGGCAATAGGCAATAGGATTTCAGGGATGGGCTTCGAAGCCAGGATATTCCTTAAAGGTTAAGAAATGAAAACCACGGAACACACGGATTTTTCACGGAATTCCTGCGGAATTACGCAGTAACTCATATTATTTCCCCGCCGTGTATTCAGTGTTACCCGTTCCTTATGTCGCATTCTATGAATTAAATGTAAGATGTTTAGTGCGAAACATATAGGTCAAAGGAGTCAAAATGTTTGGATATATAATTCCGGATAAGCCGGAGCTTAAGATTAAGGAATTTGAGTTATTCAGGGCCTACTATTGCGGCTTGTGCAAATCAATGGGAAGAAGTTTCGGATTACTTTCGAGATTTGCACTGAACTATGACTCAACATTCCTGGGATTGCTGCTTTCTTCGCTTCACAAGGAAGAGCCTGTGCTCAAAAGGGAAGGCTGTATAGCCAACCCTGTAAAAAAGAAATTTATAGTTAAAAATAGCAGTCATTTGGATTATGCAGCAGACATTAATGTGCTGCTTACGTATTATAAGTTGATAGACAACATCAGGGATGAAGGAAGCCCTGCAGCCTATATGGCAAAGATGGTTTTTGTCAGCGGGTACAAGCGTGCAGCTTCAAATAATCCCTTAATAGATAATGTTATCAAGGCCTCAATAGCTGCACAACTGGAGCTTGAAAACCGGAAATGCAGTTCTGTGGATGAGGCGGCAGAGCCTTCTGCAAATATGATGAAGCATATTATAAGATCCGGTTACAGGGGTAATGACAAGTCTATATTGAGGATACTCGAGTGGACAGGTTATAATTTGGGAAGATGGATTTATATCATCGATGCATATGATGATTTAGAAAAGGACATAAAATCAGCCAGCTACAATTCCCTTGCCCTGCAATACGGTTTCAGCGGTGGTGATGTGCGTGCATTTAAGGCAAATATAAGGGAGGATGTAAGAATAAGCTTGATACAATCTTTATCCCAGGCATCGGGTTCGCTGAAGCTTTTGGAGCTGAACAATAGAGGAATCATAGATAATATTATGTATGAAGGCTTATACAAAAAAACTGAGATGATTTTAAATGGCTGCAATAATGATAAAAGGAGTTGGATATACCGTGCGGAATCCCTATGAAGTACTAGGTATCAGAGAGGGCACAGACATAGAAGGTATAAAAAGGGCATATAGAGAATTAGTAAGAAAATACCACCCTGATCAATACAGGAATAATCCCCTTTCGGACTTGGCCGAAGAAAAGCTTAAAGAAATAAATGAAGCATATGATTATCTAATGCGCAAGGCTGAAGCGGCAGAAACAAGAAGTGATTACAATTACAATAGCAGAAACAGTAATTATGACAATTCAGAAAGCAACGGCAGGGGTTACTTTGACCAGGCAAGAGCTTTTATCAATATGGGCAATATTGCGGCGGCTGAAGAAATACTGGACAGGGCAAGTGTCAGAGATGCTGAATGGCATTATCTGAAAGGACTTGTATACATGAGAAGAGGCTGGTACAACGAAGCGGTGACGAATTTGAGAACTGCGTCGGACATGGCTCCGGGAAACTATGAATACAGGGAAGCCTTGAACCGGGTGATGAATGCTAACAGGCAATACCAGTCGACGGTATATAACAGACGGGGCTATGACAGGAATCCTGATCTTTGCTCAATATGCGAATGCATGGTATGCACAGACTGCTGCTGTGAGTGTATGGGCGGAGATTTTATAAGCTGCTGCTGATGCACAAGTTGCATCAAACATTTTGTTTCACAAAATATTTTTGCATGTGTATATGCGAAAACCATAACTTCAGTACTTAATACTTGTTGAAGTTTATGGTTTTCACACTAGGAAGGTGGAATAGTGAGCAGGAAGATAGCTTTTGGAGGAGTATTTGCAGGTCTGACGGTTGTATTAGTTTACATGGCTTTTATAATGCCCACTGGAAAGCTTACATTATATTTTTTGAGCTCTCTTCCCATAGCTTTTAGCGTTGTTGAATTCGGGGCAGGAGTAGGAGCAGTTGTATATTTTGGCGCAGGCATCTTGTCCTTCCTTATAACAGGGAATATATACGCTGCTGTACCGTTCATATTGTTTTTTGGTCACTACCCCATACTTAAATGTTTTATTGAAAAAAACAGGAAAGCTTTGACTGAAGTGCTTTTGAAGCTGGCAGTATTCAATGCTTCTGCAGCTGTTATATTCTTATTGATTGGAAAACTTCTCTGGAATACAATTCCTGATGTAATTCTCAACTATAAAATATTGCTTGTGGTTTTGGTTATATTGGCACAAGGTGCATTCCTGGCTTATGATTATGTTTTCTCAAGACTTATATTTTACTATGAATCGAAAATGAGTCTTTTTAGAAGAGGATAACAACTTAAAATTGTAAATTTCAGGAGTGAAACTATGAAAGAAGAAAAAGTAGGAAGTATCTTTGTCAGGGAGTGGAAAAGGGAGGATAGCAAGGCCAATGTTGTAATCATTCATGGTGTTGCAGAGCATTCCGGGAGATATGCCCATGTTGCCGAATACCTCCATGAAAGAGGAATGAATGTGTATACCGGGGACCTCATTGGGCATGGATTAAGTGATGGTACAAGGGTGTTCGTCAAATCTGCGGATGAGTATCTGGAAAATGTAAAGCTCTTTCTTAGCAGGATTGATGATGACAAGCCTGTATTCATATTGGGGCACAGCATGGGAGGGTTTATTGTTCTGTATTACAGCATCAAGGAATGGGACCCCAGGATAAAAGGGGTAATAACGACATCACCATACCTGAAGGAACGCCTTGATATACCGACCCTCAAGCTCCTTTTCGGAAGAACTGTTGCCGGGATTTACCCAAAGCTTCATTTGAATAGCGGCATAAAGAGCTATATGGTGTGCAGGGATAAGGAAATATGCAGGAAGTATGAAGAGGATAAGCTAAATACGTCAGGTGCTACTGTAGGATGGTTTACCGCTATGGAAAAGGCAAGAAAATACACTATAGAAAACGCAGCGGAATTTAAATATCCGTGTCTTATGCTTCAGGCGGGAAGCGATATAATAGTCGATCCGGAAGCAAACAGGCGGTTTTTTGACAGCCTGGTTATAAAGGATAAGGACTTCGAGTTGTATAAGGATTTCTATCATGAAATACTTAATGACCCTGGGAAGGAAAGGGTGCTGAACAGGATTAATAATTGGATAGAAGAAAGAATCTAGTATTGCGGCACCAATAAAGAAAGGCGGGATGTACGGATATGGACTTTGAGGTAAGGTTGGCTGCTTCAGTTGATGAGTACAAGAAAATAGCTCGGTTTATGGAGGATACCAGACCGGAGTGGTTCTCTTACGAAGACTCCTTGGATGTGCTGATGGCAGACTTAAGCACCGTATGGTATATGGAGAAGGAAGGAAGAATATGCGCCTGTGTACATATATACAACAGGTTCTACAATTGCCCCTTTGTAGAGATCAACAACATTTTCTACAATGACGGCTGCGGCTTTTCTGTAGACAGAAGACTGGCACCTCTTTTGAAGGAAGTTCATAACTGGGCATTGAAGAACCGCCAGAAGTTTCTTATGCATGTAATAACTTCACGCAGCGCATCAATCATGGGGAAGAAACTGGGGAATATAGGAGAAGAACTGCATAATTTGAAGCCTACAACTGGGGACGGTTTATCCTACTGGCTGGAGGAAGGTTTTGAACCGATAGGGATAGTGCAGGAACTGTATGGGGAGCTGGACCACGGTATAATGCTAAGAAAGGCTGTAAGCTCTTAACTTTTATGCATTTGTAATTATAGAAGGAGGGGTATTATGAAGGAATTAAAAGAGATTCAGGATAAAGCGGAAAACTACTTCAACAGCGGATACAACTGCTGTGAATCTGTTGTGCTGGCTGTTTGTGATTATTTGGGTAAGGATAAGGAACTGCCGCTTAAGATAGCGACTCCTTTTGGGAGTGGAATGAGCAGGAATGGAAGCAATTGTGGGGCGCTGAATGCAGCTTTCATATGTATGGGAATGGAAAAGGGAAGAAAATCAAATGAAGATGGCCGTGATGCTTCATACCTGCCTGCAGACAGGATTTTCAACAAATTCAAGGAAAAGTACGGTTCAAGCTGCTGCTATGATATTACCGGAATAAATATGAAGAACCCCGAAGAACTTGCAAGGAAAAAGGAATGGATGCACAAGGAACTCTGCGGTCCCCTGGTAAGACAGGTGACCGAATGGGTGCTTGCGGAACTGGATAAAAAATAAAGATAAAAGGCTGTAACGTAAGTTACAGCCTTTTCAATTACAGCTTTCCGCTGCAGTTCAGTACATCCCTCATCTTGTGCTTAACCATGTTCTTTATAGCTTCTCTGGCTGGCTTCAGATATTGTCTTGGGTCAAAGTCCCCTGGATTTTCTGCAAAGTGCTTTCTTATTGAAGCAGTCATTGCAAGCCTCAGATCTGTGTCAATGTTAATCTTGCAGACTCCAAGCTTTCCTGCCCTCAAAAGCATGTCTTCCGGAACACCCTGTGCACCGGCAACATTTCCGCCGTATTTGTTGCAGAGGTCAACGAATTCAGGAAGCACTGTAGATGCCCCATGAAGTACCAATGGGAAGCCGGGGAGAAGCTTTGTTATCTTTTCCAGTCTTTCAAAGTCCAATTTCGGTTCGCCCTTGAATTTATAAGCACCATGGCTTGTTCCTATTGCAATTGCAAGGGAGTCTACTCCTGTTCTTTGTACAAACTCTACAGCCTGATCCGGATCGGTATATGTGGCGTCCTTTGAGGCAACCTTAACAGCATCCTCAACGCCTGCGAGTTTGCCCAGCTCTGCTTCCACAACGATGCCTCTTTCATGAGCGTATTCAACAACCTTTTTGGTCACTGCAATATTTTCCTCGAAGGGAAACTTTGAACCGTCAATCATAACTGATGAGAAACCGCCGTCAATGCAGGACTTACATATTTCGAAGTCTTCACCGTGGTCCAAATGCAGGCAGATGGGAAGTCCACTGTCTTCCATTGCTGCTTCTACGAGTTTCATAAGATATATATGCTTGGCATATTTCCTTGCGCCGGCAGAAACCTGCAATATAAGAGGTGCATTTTCTTCCTTTGCTGCGTCAACAATACCCTGTATTATTTCCATGTTGTTGACATTGAATGCACCAACAGCATACTGACCATCATATGCTTTTTTGAACATTTCCTTTGACGTAACCAACGGCATAATAATACCTCCTCTGAGTGAATATATTTAAAATGCACTATTTTATGTAAATAGCGCACTTTCTTGCCACTTATATTATTATACCAGAATTTATATTAAATACATTATAATTATATGTTTTCGTGAAATGTCATAATTTTTGAAAAGGAAATTATAACATTTCTACAATTTTCAAATCAGGTCTGATGCATAGGTCTACTATCACGCCGCCGACCTTTACCAGGGGCCTCGAAATTCTGTTGGGGTTAATGTATATTATCTCTCCGATTGCATTATTACTGAGCTTTACACTGTTTCCAACATAGTAGCTTGCTATATGTTTAAGGAAGGTAAGCATAATCGATGCATCGCATTTTGTCAGATATTCACTTTCATACATTTCCAGCACATCGAAGGGCGGCTGTCGTTTTTTATATACCCTGTTGGATGTCATCGCATCATATATATCCACCACAGCAACAACTTTTGCATAGTAATGTATCTGTGAGGACTTAAGATTAAGAGGGTACCCTGATCCGTCTTCCCTTTCATGGTGCATTAAAACACCCATTGCAATGTCCTTGCTTATACCCTCGGTATTCTCCAGAATCTTATAACCGATTACCGGATGCTTTTTTATTTCTTCAAACTCTTTTCCGGTTAAGGTATCAGGTTTATTCAGAATTTCACGTGGTATTTTGGATTTACCTATATCATGCAAAAGTCCGCAATAAGTGAGCTGTTCAATATCTGTTGAACTGAGATTAAGCCAGGAACCAAGAAGAGCACACAACATTGATACATTCAAACTGTGGGAGTAAGTATATTCGCTGATGGACCTTACCTTGCTGAGGCATGAGATCAGGTCATTTATTGAATCAAAATTGCTTACCATGCTGTTGGTTATTCCTTCAATACTTTCCAGAGATATACCCCTGCCGCAGCTTATATCCCAAATTACCTGCTTGAGTTCCTGAAGGTTATTATTATATTGTGCCTCGATAACAACTTGTTTTTTCTCTTTTAGTTCGTAGTCCTTATAGACTTTAACAAAGTTGATCCCGAGATTTAATAATTTATTTATGGAGTATTCATCAAGTTTTGAATTCTGATACATTATAACAGCACCATAATCGTTTACAATGTCTGATGCCAATATCATTCCGGGCTCGCAATCTGTAGTTTTTATTGCTTTTACCTCAGCCATCATATCACCTATTTTCAAATTTGATTGAATATTCCTATCATGGAAGGTCTTTATTAATTATAACAAAATTATGCATTTTTAGAAACAGAAAAATTCACTAAATAAGGAAATTCTAGTAAATATGCGTAATAATACAAAAATAAACAGTATATTCTGAATACAATTATATATATATAAGCTCAATTGGTAAAGCCAAGCATTAATTGCAGAAGTTTGGTTTATGTGGTATTAAATTGTTAAAAATGTGCAGGCACAAGCTTGCAGGGGAAGCAAATAGTGTGTTAAAAGAGGAATTTATTCTGTTTTGTAGAATATATAAAAGGCTTCTATTGTAAGATAAAATGATTAATAAATATTTGGGTGATAAAATGTTGACTTTGAATGTTGAATCTAATGATTTGATTTTTACAGATATAAAAAAGGAAAACCTCAAAGATGTTCTTGCTTTATACAACCAGAATGAGCAGAACATATATGCTACAGGCATTGATGGGCAATTATCCCTTAAGGATATCAGGGAGAAATATCTTGAGGTGCTTGTAAACAGTCATGAATTCTTTACCGGAATTTTTATCAAGGACAACTGCGGAGAAAATATACAGACGAAAATGATAGGGGTTGTCAAGGGGAGAATTGACTATGAAAACAGCGAAGAAGCCTGGATATCTTCACTGATAATTGACAGTAGGTATCAAAGAAGAGGTATGGGTACGAAAACCGTTAACAAGCTTATAAACCTTCTAAATCAGAGCTATGATGTAAGAAGGGTGTTTATTGGCATTATCTCACGTAATGAAGTAGGCAGCTTCTTTTGGCAGAGCCTTGGCTTCGGTTATTACAGAACAATAGAGCAGTATATTAAGCTTAACAATCATGCCGAAGATCTCATTATAATGAAAAAAGAAATAAATGCAAAATGACTCATTAATATTAAAACCACGAACTTCAAAAAGAAATAAAGTGTTGAAGTTGTGGTTTTTTAAAGTTTATTCCTTAAAGTAGACATTATACTTCTTACATAATTTTGAGTTTCAGTAAAAGGCGGGATGCCTCCGTACTTTTTTACACTATTTGGTCCGGCATTATATGCAGCCAGTGCATATTCCAGATTTCCGCCGAATTCAGCCAGCATCTCCTTAAGGTATTTTACACCCCCATTTATGTTTTGTATGGGGTCAAAAGCATTAGTTACACCCAGCGCTTTTGCCGTATCGGGCATTAGCTGCATGAGACCCATGGCTCCGGTTTTTGATACTGCATTGGGGTCGAAGTCTGATTCTGCTTTTATTACTGCCTTAATTATACTGCTGCTGATATTATATTTTTTCGCAATATCCTCAATAATCTGGTTGAATTCACCGTTATATACGAAAGAAGTCCTGCTTGGGATAATACTGCCCATAGCCGTACCGGAAAGCTCATCCTGGAGTATATTTTCAAAGCTTGGCCCGGTGTCCTTTATCAACTTCACATAGGCCGGCAGCTGGCTTTGTATTTCCAAAAGCTTTTGGCGGAGAATATCCTGTAATATAGAAGGCATATTAATCAGCTCCTTTCATCAATTTTACAACAAAAAAGCTTGTATATCAATAGCAGGTGCCGCAACTGAAAAAGCTTGCGGCGAGGCGATAATATTAGTTTATAATAAAACCATACAGCTATAATATGAAGTATAATTAAGAGGTTAAATAAATAAATCAACTGAGTTGTAACCCTCCTACAGGATTGAAGATAATGACAAAAAAGATTATTATAAGATTCAAGAAGGATTTTCAAGCAATTTGTAGTATATAGATAATTTGTTAAAAAATTATCAGTGTAACGGTGAATATACTATATAGGGGGTATATATATGAAGATTTGCGAAGTCAAGGATATACTTGAGGCTGAAGTCCTTTGCGGTCATAATTTGTTGAATAATGAAGTTACCAGTGCTTTTGGATCTGATTTAATGAGCGATGTGCTGGCTTTTGTAAAAGGCAAAACGTTGCTTTTAACAGGTCTTACGAATCAGCAGGTTATAAGAACTGCTGAAATGGCAGATCTGGGCGCGATAGTATTTGTAAGGGGGAAAAAACCCGAGGAAGTAATAGTAAAGCTTGCTGAGGAAAATGGTATAGTGTTGCTTATGACGAGAGACACGATGTATACAGCCTCAGGGAAATTGTATGGAAGAGGCTTGGCAGGTGTAAATATTGATAAGCTTTTGGCAAAGTAGGATAACAGTCTATCATAGTTTGGAGGAACATTACTTGTGGAAGAGATGAAGTATTTATTTGAAGTTAAAAAAGATGATTTCGTCAGAGCAGGGGAGGCTTCAAGCAATATAAAAAAGATATTGAGACAGCTTGGAATAGATACGGGAGTTATAAGGAAAGTCTCAATAGCGGCCTATGAAGCCGAAATGAATATTGTTATACATTCCCTTGGCGGGCAGATTGAACTTGAGGTTCATCCGGATTCCGTGAAAGTTACTGCAAGAGATGAGGGGCCTGGTATAGAAGATATCGAGCTTGCTATGCAGGAAGGTTATTCAACTGCGTCGGAAAGGGTAAGGGAAATGGGATTCGGAGCAGGTATGGGATTACCCAATATGAAAAGGTGCTCTGACAGATTTTCTGTAAACTCCTCCCATGAAAAGGGTACAATCATAACAATGGAAGTGGATATGAAAGCAGGTGATTGAAATGGAGGATAGATATTTTCATTCGGTTATACTGGAGGATGACAGATGCATAGGCTGCACAAGCTGCCTCAAGGTATGCCCTACCGAAGCTATAAGATTGAGGAATGGTAAGGCCCGTATTATAGGCGAGAAATGTATTGACTGCGGTGAGTGTATAAGAATTTGCCCCAACCATGCTAAAAATGCGGTTACCGATAGCCTGGATATAATAAAAAAGTTCAAGTATACAATTGCCATACCCTCTGTAGTACTTTACGGACAGTTCCCGGGGAGTCCTGCAATTGAAAAAATTCTTACAGCAATAAAGAAGATAGGGTTCGATGAAATTTACGAGGCATCTATAGGTATGGATGCAATTACAAATGTAATAAAACATCATGTGTTGAAACATTCAAACATCCGAAGGCCTATAATAAACTCAACCTGTCCCGCGATACTCCGTCTCATTCAGATAAGGTTTCCGGAGCTTCTGCCAAATGTAGTTGATATAGAAACTCCAATGGAGATAACCGCCAGGATTGCAAAAACCGAAATATCGCAGAGGACAGGGCTTGCAATTGATGATATAGGAGCAATTTTTATATCACCGTGCACTGCCAGAATGACAAGCGTAAGAAATCCTTTGGGAATTGAAAAATCATATATCGATGGGGTCCTTTCCATGAAGGCCATATATGGTGAAATACTGAGGAACTTGAACGGCAGTGACCAGAGTCTTGCTACAAAGTGCACAAAAGAATCGCTGTTATGGCCGATAACGGGCGGTCAAGCTGCAACTCTGGGAATAGAGAACTCCCTTGCTGTTGATGGAATAAGCGAGGTAATAAAAGTATTGGAAGAAATTGAGATGGACAAGCTGAAGGGCTTGGAGTTTTTTGAAGGGATGGCCTGCATAGGAGCATGTGCAGGGGGACCTCTTACTATTGAAAACTCGTTTATTGCCAGAAACCGAATGAGAGCTTTAACAAAGAACACTCCTCACTCCGAAATAAATGAAGAAGAAATTCAGAAGCAGATAAAAATGTACGAGGAAGGTTTCATAAGGCTTACTGAAAATATAGTGCCCAGGTCCATTATGAAGTTAGATGATAATATAGAGAAATCCATGAGAAAAATGGAAATGATCAAGGAGATGCTGAAATACCTGCCGGGAATTGACTGCGGAGTATGCGGTGCACCGACCTGCAGGGCTTTTGCCGAGGATATAGTAAAAGGAGAAAACCAAAAGGCTATATGTATTGTAAAAACAATGGAAGTTTTCAAAAACAAGAATAGAGGAGATTAGGTATGATAGTAAAGAAAGCGTGTGAAAAAATCGGATTGAAGGTTTTGGCAGGCAAGAACTGCCTTGGTAAGGAACTGACCGGAGTATACATTTGCGACCTTTTGAGCTGGGTCATGGCTCACGGCAAAAAGGGTGATGCATGGATCACAGTTCAGACCCACTCAAATATAATTGCTGTTGCTGCTTTGCTTGAGCTGGCCTGCATAATTATACCCGAAGAAATAGAGGTCGAAGAGGAAACCCTCAAAAAGGCAGAAGAGGAGAATATACCGGTACTGCAGGCTCCGGTACATGCTTATGAAATAGCAAAATCATTGTACAAGCTGGGGATCGAGTAATATGAAATTTGCAGTAGATTTTCATATCCACACTGCATTATCACCTTGCGGCGATGAGGACATGACACCGAATAATATTGTAAATATGGCGCTACTGAAGGGCTTGGACATAATAGCGGTTACAGATCATAATTCCTGTGAAAACCTTCCGGCAGTCATGGAGGTTGCAAGACAGAACGGGCTAATGGTAATACCCGGTATGGAGGTCCAGACAAAAGAAGAGGTTCATATTGTCTGTTTGTTCAGAAAGCTCGAAGCAGCCATGAAATTCAGTGAGATAGTATATAATTCCCTGCCGCATATAAAGAATAAAGAAGAAGTTTTCGGAAGACAAATCATTATCAATAATAAGGATGAAATCACCGGGAAAGTGGACAAGCTCTTACTCTTGTCGACAACACTTTCGGCAAACGATGTGTTTGTACTTGTAAGAGGCTTAGGAGGAATTTGCATACCTGCCCATGTAGACAGACCAGGATACAGCATCATAACAAACCTGGGTTTTATTCCTCCCTCGTTAAAAGTGAAAACTATTGAAATATCAAAAAAGAGTAATCCTGAGGAATTGCAGAAAAAATTTCCTTTTTTGAAACAGTACAATTATATAATCTCTTCGGATGCCCATAATCTCAGTAATATCAGTGAACGCGAGTTCTTTATAGATATGGAGCTACTTAGCTTGAGTGAGCTTTTTGACATACTTGACAAAAAATTCACATAACCTATCGCAAAAAACATTTTATCAAAGCTTATGTCAATAGCTAAAAAAATATTTTAAAAATTTGTTAAAAAATTATCTTGTTTATGTTACAATAGTCCTTGGAATATAAATTGATAAATTTATGTCAAACAAAATGCTGCATAGCCTTAATATGCAGATGCCAAGAAAAACAATATAAAAGTCAAATAAATAGAAGGAGGGACTCTTTGATGTCTGACGCTGCATTCAAAGAAAAAATGGAGAAACTTGAGCACATATTAATTGAGCATAAGGATAGGCAGGGTGCTTTAATGCCGGTTCTTCATGAGACGCAGGAATTATTCGGATATATTCCTGAAGAAGCACAAAAGAGGATTTCAGAAGTATTAAATATTCCTCTAGCTGAAATATACGGTGTTGCAACCTTTTACTCCAGGTTTACATTAAAACCCAGAGGAAAGAATACAATCGGGGTGTGTCTCGGAACTGCATGTTATGTAAAAAATGCGCAGGGTGTGCTTGACAGGCTTAAAGAAGAACTAAAGATCGAACCAGGAGAGACAACTGAGGATGGAAAATTCACGCTTGAAGCAACAAGGTGCTTGGGTTGCTGCGGACTGGCTCCGGTTATCATGATAAATGAAGAGGTATATGGAAAGCTAGTACCTGACGATATACCGGAAATTCTTAAAAAATATGAGTAAATATTGATATGAGGGATTTATCTCTGCATATTCTTGATCTATCACAGAATTCAGTAGCTGCAGATGCCAATTTAGTTGAAATTACAATAATTGAGGATATTAAATCCGACATTCTCACAATTAAAATAAAGGATAACGGCCGTGGCATGAGCAGAGAACTGCTCGAGAAGGTTAAAGACCCCTTCGTGACAACAAGAACGAGCAGAAAGGTTGGCTTGGGAATACCGCTTATGCTTGCTGCCTGCAAGAGGTGTGAAGGGGAACTCACTATAGAGTCTGAAGTGAATGTTGGTACTGAAGTGACTGCGGTGTTTAAGCACAGTCATATTGACAGGGCACCCATGGGAAATATGGCTGACACTATGGTAAGCCTGATATTATCAGGCTCCGGTGGAGAAAGAACTGTTGATTTTATATACAAACACATAGTAAACAATTGTGAGTTTCGTATAGATACGAGAGAACTCAAAAGGATCTTGGGAGAGGGGGTTTCTCTTTCTGAGCCCGAGATCCTGACATGGATAAAGGATTATATAAATGAAGGATTAGCTAATTTGCGCGGAGGTGTGTAAGAATGAAATCAATTCAGGAGTTGGAAGAAATTAGAAAGAAGACCCTGGAAACAATTAATGTCAGAAAAGATAGATCTGGTACAAGAGTAGTAGTTGGTATGGCTACCTGCGGTATAGCTGCAGGTGCAAGACCTGTACTTCTTGCGATAATGGATGAGGTAAAGAAAAATAACCTGTCAGATGTAATTGTGGCACAGACAGGCTGCATAGGAATGTGCAGACTTGAGCCAATTGTTGAGGTTTACAGACCCGGCGAAGAAAAAGTCACCTATATTAAGGTGAACCCTTCCAAAGCAATAAGGATAGTTAATGAGCATGTAAAACAGGGTAAGGTTGTAGACGAGTATACAATCGGTGCAGGGGACAAATAAGCAGCAAGGCTGTATCTTAAAAGCATTAATGTAATCTGTTAGGAGGTAAATATAAATGGAGATGTATCGTTCCCATGTCATGGTTTGTAGGGGTACGGGCTGTACTTCCTCAAATTCGGAACAAATTGCGAAGAACTTTGAAGAAGAAATCAAAAAGAATGGTCTCGAAAAGGAAGTTGTTGTAGAAAGAACTGGGTGTTTCGGACTTTGTGCATTAGGTCCTGTAGTAATAATATATCCAGAGGCTGCTTTCTATAGTATGGTTAAGCCGGAGGATGTTGAAGAAATAGTAAAAGAGCACCTTGTAAAAGGAAGAGTGGTTAAAAGACTGCTTTATGCTGAATCTGTTGAAGAAGACAGAATCAAATCAATCAATGAGGTTGACTTCTATAAGAAGCAGTTCAGAGTTGCTTTGAGAAACTGTGGTGTTATAAACCCTGAAAATATAGATGAATATATAGCATTTGACGGGTACAAGGCACTTGCAAAAGTGCTTACCGAAATGACTCCTGCGCAAGTAATCGATACAGTTAAGAAATCCGGGTTAAGAGGAAGAGGAGGCGCAGGCTTCCCAACAGGTACAAAGTGGGAATTTGCTTCAAAATCACAGAATGATCAGAAATATGTACTTTGCAATGCTGACGAAGGAGACCCGGGAGCATTCATGGACAGAAGCGTTCTTGAGGGCGACCCTCATTCAGTGCTTGAGGCTATGGCTATAGCCGGTTATGCTATTGGAGCAAGCCAGGGATACATTTATGTTAGAGCGGAATATCCGATTGCTGTAAAGCGTCTTGCAATAGCAATAAGCCAGGCAAGAGAATACGGACTGCTTGGTAAGAATATTCTTGGAACAGGTTTTGATTTTGACCTGGAAGTGAGGTTAGGAGCCGGAGCTTTTGTGTGCGGGGAAGAAACTGCATTGATGGCTTCAATTGAAGGACAGAGAGGTATGCCAAGACCAAGGCCTCCATTCCCGGCAGTGAAGGGGTTATTTGGCAAGCCGACAATTTTAAATAATGTTGAAACTTATGCAAATATATCCCCGATATTCCTCAAGGGTCCGGAATGGTTTTCAAGTATGGGTACGGAAAAGTCCAAGGGAACAAAAGTGTTTGCCCTCGGCGGGAAAATTAGTAATACCGGACTTGTTGAAATTCCGATGGGAACTACAATGAGGGAAGTTATATATGAGATAGGCGGAGGCTGCCCTAACGGCAAAAAATTCAAAGCAGCACAGACTGGCGGACCTTCCGGCGGATGCATACCGGCTTCTCAGATAGATGTTCCAATAGACTATGAAAATCTTATAGCTTTAGGTTCCATGATGGGTTCCGGTGGACTCATCGTTATGGATGAAGATAACTGTATGGTGGATATAGCCAGATTCTTCCTTGACTTTACTGTTGATGAGTCCTGTGGAAAGTGTACTCCATGCCGTGAAGGCACAAAGAGGATGCTTGAGATTCTTGAAAGAATAACTGAGGGCAAAGGTGAAGAAGGCGATATAGAAAAACTGGAGAGCCTTGCTAAGAATATTAAGAATTCGGCTCTGTGCGGATTGGGACAGACAGCTCCAAATCCTGTGCTTTCAACAATCAGATATTTCAGGGATGAGTATGAGGCTCACATAAAGGAAAAGAGATGTCCGGCCGGTGCATGTAAAGCCCTCCTCAACTATACAATTATGGAGGATAAATGCAAAGGTTGCGGAATTTGTGCAAAGCAATGCCCGGCATCCTGTATTTCCGGGCAGCCAAAGAGTCCTTATAAAATTGATTCAAGCAAATGTGCTAAATGTGGTCTCTGCATGCAGAAATGTCCATTCAAAGCAATCGTTAAGAAATAAATACCAGCTAACAAAGGCCATCTCAGTTGAAATAACTGAGACGGCCTTTTCCATCTATATCAATAACCAGGCATTTTTCGGGCCGCTGCCTGCATATTTCCTTTGACTTTTCTACTAATTTTATTATATTATTATATGTCTGACGGGCACCTAATGCCAGAAGCGGGACACCGACAAAATCAATATGGAGTCCCCGGGAGAAGAAACCGCCAATGGTCATAGTGAGAGGTACCGTCGGAGAGCAGTTTACAAAGGCAAAGCAATCGTTGGCGCCTGATTGTCTGCGCATTTCAACTACAAGGTTTCTCATGGCCGGTATAAGCGCTCTGGATGTGCCGCGGCCGATACTATAAACCTTATTTCCTTCTTCATCAACGCCATGAAATATCAAACGTCCCATATCCTTGTAGGTTAATGCATTGAAGTAATCGGTGCCTAAAATTTCTTTTTTTGTTGCTACTCTGTCTGATGGTAATTTTTTTAGATGTACTGCAGAAGCGAGTATGGAAGAATGAGTTCCTCCATAACAGTTGTAGATTATTACCATTTTTAAAAATCACCTCAAACATAGTATTGTCATATTAAAAGAATAATATTAGTTAAGGTGTGATTTTAAAGAAAAAAGGAATCAGAAGCAATACCGACCTGATATGGTAATATGTGTAAAGCTATGAAACTGGTTGCTTTGAATAATACATGTTAAAATATTATCTATCTTAATGGCAGCAGCTCAAAAGGATTTTGTATACACGTGTCGAATAGTTACTAATTGTGAGTTTATACAGTCATTCAAAATTCATATATAATAAGGGGTGAGCAAATTGAATATTAGAACATTGACATTTAAGGGCGGAACTCATCCACCTCACAACAAAAAAGCTACAGAAAAGCAGGCTATAGAAAGGGCAAATGAACCTAAAGTAGTTGTCATTCCGATGCAGCAGCATATAGGTGCCCCATGTGAGCCGGTTGTTCAAGTAGGTGATGAGGTAAAGGTCGGACAAAAAATTGGAGAAGCCAAAGGCTTTGTATCGGTTCCAGTACATTCAAGCGTTTCTGGAAAGGTAATTGCTGTAGAACCCAGACTTTATACTGGAGGTATGGCAGTTCCTTGCGTTGTAATAGAATCCGATATGCAAAACACTGTATTTGAAGGTATTACTCCAAAGGGCGGGCTGGAAAATCTGACATCGGAAGACATTAAGAACGCAATAAAGGAAGCCGGTATTGTTGGTATGGGAGGAGCTACATTCCCAACTCACGTAAAATTGGCTCCACCACCGGAAAAAAAGGTTGACACAGTAATTTTAAACGGTGCTGAATGTGAACCGTATCTTACTGCGGATCATAGGCTGATGCTTGAGAATCCGGAGGATGTTGTATTCGGTCTTCAGGCTCTGATGAAAGCATTAGGCGTGAAAAAAGGCTTTATAGGAATTGAAACAAATAAACCTGACGCAATTGAGAAGGTTTATGAGGCCGCTAAGGGATTGGAAGGCATTGAAGTTGTTGCTCTTAAGACTAAATATCCACAGGGAGCAGAAAAACAGCTCATATATGCTTGCACCGGACGTGAGGTTCCATCAGGTGGATTGCCGGCAGATGCTGGAGTGGTTGTAAACAATGTAGGTACAGCAGCTGCAGTAGCAAAAGCTATTAAAACCGGGATGCCGCTCATTGAAAGAATTGTCACTGTAACCGGAGCAGGAGTGAACAATCCGAAAAACTTACTGGTCAAAATAGGGACCTCCTTCAGGGAAGTAATAGAGCAGTGCGGAGGCCTTAAAGGCAACGTAGGAAAGCTCATAGCAGGCGGTCCTATGATGGGAATCACACAGTTTTCACTTGATGTACCGGTTATAAAGGGAACATCAGGTATACTTGTGCTTTCTGAAGAAGAAGCAAGACTTCCTGAACCTTCAGCTTGCATAAGGTGTGGAAAATGTGTGGAAACCTGCCCAATAAACCTGATGCCTGTAAACATCAGTGCAAATGCATTGCTTGACAGATTCGAACAGGCAGAAGCACTGCATGCTTTAGATTGCATAGAATGCGGATCATGTTCTTTTGTATGTCCTGCCAAGAGGCCTCTTGTCGATTCAATAAGAGTTGCAAAACGAGAAATAATGGCTAGACGTAAAAAAGCTCAGTCTAAGTGATGGGAGGGATAGAGTTGGAAAATACTAAATTCAGGGTATCATCTTCGCCGCATATCAGGTCAGGTGAGACCACCCAGAGGATTATGCTTGATGTAATTATTGCATTATTGCCCGCGCTTTTTGCCGGCGTTTTATATTTTGGCTTTAGAGCATTGTCAGTTACAGTTACAGCAGTAGTTTTTGCAGTTGTAACAGAAATAGTAATGCAGAAAATTTTGGGTAAGCCCGTTACTGTGAAAGATTTGAGTGCAGTAGTAACAGGGATGCTTTTAGCATTTAACGTACCTGCTACACTTCCTCTTTGGATAGTAGCCGTTGGCTCAATATTTGCAATAGCTGTTGCAAAGCAATGTTTTGGCGGCTTGGGATATAACTTTATAAACCCGGCTTTAGCAGCAAGAGCAATGCTTTTGGCTTCATGGCCGGTAAGAATGACAAGCTGGGTTACTCCGGGAGCAGATGCTGTATCAACAGCAACACCTCTTGCACTTGCAAAAGGTGGAGCAGAAGCAGCTGGACAAGCACTTCCGAATATTTGGAGTTTATTTATTGGTAATGTAGGCGGATGCATTGGAGAAACATCTGCATTGGCACTTTTAATCGGCGGATTATATTTGATTTACAGGGGAGTAATAAGCCCAAGAATACCGGTGGCTTTTATTGCGACAGTTGCAGTACTTGCATTAATATTCACCGGTTTCAACCCATATATGATGGTTTATAACATATTTGCAGGAGGTTTATTCCTCGGTGCAATATTCATGGCTACGGATTATTCAACATCCCCAATGACTGCTAAAGGTCAGATAATTTTCGCTATAGGCTGTGGATTCTTAACTTCAGTTATAAGATTCTACGGAGGCTATCCTGAGGGCGTATCATATTCAATACTTTTGATGAACCTTGCTACGCCACTTATTGACAGATACACAATGCCCAGAAAGTTTGGGGAGGTGAAGAAAAGTGCGTGATTATATCAGGTTAGCAGGAATACTGCTCATTGTATGTGCAATTGCTGCTGCTTTATTAGGTTATACAAATTCAATAACATATGAAAAAATACAGCAACAGGTAGTTATAGCAAATGATGAAGCAAGAAAAACGGTTCTTCCTGATGCTGACCAGTTTGAAAAGCTTGATGACAGCACTTTCTCACAATTGCAGTCTAGCGGCAAGTATGGCGCTATTAGCGAGATATACTTGGCAAAGGCTGGTGGAA
>JBLNDG010000229.1:0-3295 GCA_050261415.1 Caulobacteraceae bacterium
GGGAAGTCCGCACCGTCATCGTGGACGGCAAGATTCTCATGGAAGAAAGAAAACTCCTCACCCTGGACGAGAAGAGGATTTGCCAGGAGGTCGAGGAGCGGGCCAAGCGGATTGAGGGAGAATTGGCTTGATTAGAATATTCCACGAAGACAACCTAGGAGCCTTTTCTAACCTGCGAAAAATAAATTTGTAACCTATGTAAGTTATACTAAAAATAGGATGTATAGTAAGTATCTGTACCAGTCATTCCCGAAAACTCTTCATTATCATATAATGTTTCCGCTTTAATTCTATAAGTAACACCTGTATAACCAGTAAGCCAACTATAACTAACTTTCTGAATAAGGTCCGTTCTAGGATATGGCAAGAGATAACTGCGATATAAACCATTTGAAAAGCTACTTCCATATAATGTTGAAACAGTACCATCATAGGTATCCACTAATTTTACATCTTGAATTAGCGCTGACCCTCTGGAGATCTCAGGACTATATGATGATACAATATAGACAAGATAGTCATGGCCATCAACATATTGATAACCGCTTTGGTCATATTGATTACCAACATAAGTAGTGTGTACATTAAAACTTCTTATGCCGAAATTTGGGCTCCATCCTGTATGAGTAGTATCCCCATATGCTGAAACATCAGTAGCATAAGCATTTCCCACGAGAACTAGATTTAACAACATTATAAAAATAAAGATATATAAATATTTCTTCATTTCTCTTACCTCCCTACAGATATAGTTTAGATTTATCAATATTAAATCCTCTATTTTGGTATTGTTTGTTTATTTCCAAGGAAGTTTTATCCTTGAGTTCTTTCTTGATTTTTTTCCAATAGCCTTCATGTTCACTGACAGTTTGTGTATCCATTGGATTGTTATTTTTTAAAGCTTTTAGCTCACCTTTATTTATTCCAGCTTCAATTGCATAATCATAAGCTCTTTTAAATGTAACTATTCTGTAAGCATTATAGTATTCATAAGTTTTCCAATAGTCCTCAATGCTCATATTAGCTGCAGCACAAAAATCGTCTATTAATTTTTTAGTAGTAGCTTCTTTGTCATACGATACCCGTTCTGATGCAATAAAATCATCAATTTCCCTTTTTGAAGGAAGAATATTATATTTTATTGCATAACTAATTATTAATTTCTCCTCAATTAAAGTGTTGAAAACTGCTTTATCACTTACATCCACATCTCCTGCTACCTGCCGCAAGCCTTTCCTAAATTCAATTTCTTGAATAGTAATTGGTAATAAATTTACGTTTGTGACAACATCTTCATTATTTGCTATTTTATCTTCTACCGTGTTAATTGATTTAGAAAGTAGTTCTGAATTAGTTTTAACGTAATTACCAGCTAATTCGATATATTTTTGGTCAGCAAATGTATAATGATTTGATAGACTAAAAGTTGCTGCGATAAAGAATAAAAATAAGAAACCTATAACTGAGAATTTCAGTTTTATTGACATTATTATACCTCCTCGTAGTGCGCACGTTGTGCGCTTCATATATATTTCACAGAAATCATCGCTCCTGCGTTGCGATGTAAGACAACCGACTAACCTCATGCGAAAGCCACTGGGGGACAAGAGCATGTCGGCAAAGTCAGGATTAGACAGCTAACGCTGTCGAGTGACCTGGCGAGTCAGGCCATATATGGTAAAGCCTGTGGGCTGAATCCGGGTCTGTGGCTGTAGGACGCTGCCGGACTAAATGCCGGTATCAATGGGTATTCCCAATATATATGAGGTTGGGTATAAGCAGGCTCATTGACGCACCTGCGATAAGCAGGGTAAAGACCAACCGGATACCTACGTATGGAGACACTATATGGAGCGTCAAACGTGACCTGCCTAAGTGCCATTTTCGGCATATGGCAGAGAGCCCTAATAGTAGCCCAACGGCCTTCTGTAATGAAAGGCACATGGTGAAAGGGGGCAGTATTCCAAGTTCCAAATTTGAAGGGAGTTGCTTTGAATGGAGCAATCAAAACCCATGAAAAGTTTGGAAGGCTATCACCACCGGAGTAGGTATCAGCTTATCAGGTGAAACGATAGCTCATTTGGAATATGGAGAGCCGTATGCGGTGAAAGTCGCTTGTGCGGTTCGGGAAGGGGCGGGTTACTTTGCTAATCCGCCTATTTCATAAACTTTTTTGGATTCAGTTGTAAACTTCTATCAAAGAAACTATATATTACGCTACGTCTAATGGGTGGCTGCTCTTGACGAATTTGGTTGTTCCTTACTATTGCCATTTCATTGTTATCACCCCCCTTAATCAAAGTGGGATTTTTCGTCTCCTACCATATAGAGTATCTGAGGACATATTTTGGTTACATCTTTTAGGAAAAAATGTTAAAATATTTTTACGATTCCTTACCTTGAGAGAGGGGGAGAGGCTATGTCCAATATCGAAGACCAAAACCCGATTTCCATAGAGATGTTCGAAAGATTATGTGAAGCACACTATGCGGATATCTATTACACTGTTTGTTACATTACCAAAGACCCGCTTCTTGCCCAGGATGGGGTTCAGCAAGCCTTTATCAAGGCTTTTCGAGAATTTCATACCCTAAGAAAAAGAGAAAAATTTAATTCTTGGATCATAGCGATTGCCCTTAATGAAATGAAGCATGTCCAAAAGAGGGAAGCTCACTTCAAAATCGTTCCGATAGATTCAAACCTTGATACAATAGCTGCGGCTGACGATGATTTAGACATGAAGCTGGATGTCCAAGAGGTACTTACTAAGCTTAATGAGCACGAAGCGGAAATTCTGGTACTAAAATACTTTGCCGATTTATCAGTGGCCCGGATATCAGAAATATTAGAAATCAGCGAAAACAACGTGAAGCAAAGGTTGCATAGGGCCAGGTTAAAGTATCGAGAATTGACCGAAGCGGAAAATGGCGGTGATTATCATGGCATATTCTGAAATAGAGTTTCAAAAGAAGATCAAAGAGCAAATCGCCAAGGAATTGGCTAAAACAATCGAAGTTCCGCCATTTGAAGAGCAGTGGGCGAAGGTTAAGGCTGAATTATTGAAAGAAACCACTAAGGCAGAATCAGAACCTATACTGGCGCAGTCAGAACCTACCTCGGCACAGTCAAAACTCAATCGGTTTAGGATACGCAAGCTGGCGTGGGTCGCTGTTGCCGTTATGGTAATAGGATCCTTCAGTATGATTAGCCCGAATGTTGCCAATGGTTTTGGCAGTAAAATCGTAGAATTCTTTAACTTCGCTATTGGCAAGACTACCCGCAATCAGGCGGTAAC
>JBLNDG010000230.1:0-3024 GCA_050261415.1 Caulobacteraceae bacterium
CCTGAACAACTCTATTATACTGGAAAGGTGATTTTTTTGTATAACACCTGTCGCGCACCCGCATAGCGGGTGGTTCATTGTTTCGCTGCTCCGCTAGCTCAACAGGCTAAAGCCCATAACAAAAAAAATCGCTCTAAAGCGATTTAAACGCGTCGTTTTTTTTTAGCATATAAATTAACTTAAGTCTATGTTGTCGATTATATCAAATCATATTCCTATTTCCCGCATTTTCACCGTTACTTCTTCGATCCTGCCGTCAATATCCGTCCAGTCATGCTTTGGAAGCTTCAGCTTACTCACGATTTTTCCGTCACGCATAAACATAATACGCTCCGTCCGCGCCGCAGCCTTTGCATCGTGAGTTACAAGCATAATCGTATCTGCGTTCTTCAGCTTCTTTTATTATCCTTATTTTGGCTGGATTCTCTCGTTATTAGTTATGGCAGTTCGATTAGTTCTTTTTCTTTTTTTAATACAGCATTTTCATAAACCTCGATTTTGTAATCGAGCCGTTCAAGCGTCTTTTGCATCTCTGCCATTTTGTCGGCAAGCTGTTTCCGCTGTTCTTTCAGAATCTCTTTTCTTGTTTCAATGGTCTTGTCACCCTGCTGAAATAGTTGAACATACTCAATCAGTACTTCAATAGGAAGGCCAGCGCTTCGCATGCATTTGACAAATTCGACCCACCGACAGTCTTCTTCCGTATAATCCCTGATTCTGCTTTGATTGCGGTGTACATTGGGAATCAGCCCGACACGTTCATAATAACGCAGCGTATCTGCTGAAAGATCAAATTTTTTACTTACTTCTGCAATAGTCATGCGGTTTCACCTCCTTTGTTAATCTCGTGGTTTTTGATGTCTTGTCATATCTGGCTCTATTGTTCATTTCTTTACACACTTCTGTATCAACTGTGTTGCTTACCGTCTGCGGCTTCCTGGCAGGCTTGTGCAGGAGTGGCACCACTTTCCGGTGGATATACGGGTTCTGTAGCCATGCTATAAATCCTGCCAGGTCATCAATAGTGACATCTGCAAACTCCTTCTTTCTTTCACCCAGGTATGTAAAATACTGCTTCAGGTGCTGGCAGTACATACGCAGCGTGTTCCTTGCATACCTGGTGTTATCTTTGAGCTTCAGAAACCTCAGCACCGGTTCTACCGGAAGTCCATCATCATCTGCCAGATAATAGCGGATATGGTTCTCTTCAGTCCTTACTCTAACTACTTCCATTGTTCATGCTCCTTTTATATTTTCTGCATGAACAATGTGCCTTTTTGACTTCAGACATTCAACATCGGCTACTTCAACTACTATAACTACGCACCACGAGATTAGAGTGTAGTCCATGTGAAAAACATCTACATCGACTACTTGGACTACTATGTTTTCTAATCACGAGATTTCTCATCTGCAGTGTGCTTTTATCGAATAAAGTTCGTAATTATAATTTCTTCTCTTTGTGGGAATGGGATACCTGCTTTTATACCAGCTTCCTTACATTTTAAGAACCACGCCATATTTCTTGCCAATATTCGCATGGTCTGCAACCCTTCCAGATCCTGCTTTACTTCTTCCGGTTTTGTACCATGAACCATATTCCAATAGCGTGAAGAGATAACCGGCATCTCTGATATGTTAAAGTATTTGTTGAGCTGGTCAAAGGTGGCGGTCGTACCGGCTCTTCTTGCAGAAACAACAGCTGCTGCCGGTTTCAAATAAAAAGATTTCCTGCCTGAGCATAAATCCGCATAGAATACACGATCCATAAACGAAGTAATCGCACCACTTGCAGCTGCATAATGAACCGGTGAGCCGAAAATAAAACCGTCAGCATCCTTTGCAATATCAAGGAAATCGTCAACACAGTCCGAGAAAGTGCAATGCCCGGTTTTTGCGCAGCTTTTGCATGCAATACAGCCGGCGATAGGCTTTGTTCCAACCTGAAAAATCTCCGTTTCAATACCTTCCATATTCAGAGTTTTTGATACTTCTTCAAGTGCAGTATAAGTACATCCCTTTGCATGAGGACTTCCATTTACTAATAATACTTTCATAATGTATTTCTCCTTCACTAGCCCTTTTAAAATTTATTCAACCAATTAACCATATCTTTTTTCGCTGCATTCACACGAGAGCCATGAATGGCCAGACCATTCAATACGGTTGCTTTGGGGCATAGCTTTGCAATATCTTTTTCGCTGTGTCCCAATCCGCTTCCTTCATGGGTACAAAAAGGAACAATAGTTTTACCGGAAAAATCATATTCCTCCAGGAATGCAAATACCGGCATCGGCATCGTTCCCCACCAGTTGGGATAGCCAAGGAATATCACATCGTAAGAATCCATGTTATCTACATGATTCGTAAGTTCCGCCCTGGCATTAGAATGCAGTTCATCCTTTGCCACCTCAGTGGTTTCCGTATAATCCTTAGGATAAGATTTGACTGCTTCTATATGAAACATATCACTTCCAGTCAATTCTTGAATCATCTTTGCCGCTGTTTCCGTATTGCCAATAGGTAAATCTACAATCCTTCCACTGACATAATTATTTCCCTTGCGGGAGAAATAGGCTATCAAACATTTTTTATCTTTAAAATTCATAATTTCTTATCCCTCACTTTCTTTTAATTATTCATTCCCTGCTCTGGTAGTACTTCATTGAGGCACCTTATAGCATCTAATATTTTCAGTATCATTAGTACTTCCAGCGGTGTGAATCCACATCTTTCCATTACCTGATGCAATACCAATTGAAATATTTTTTAATGCGCCCCCAAAAGCCACCCATAGCATGACCCTTAAAATGAATCATAAATGTGATAATACTAATGTTGTCCAAGTGACTGCCAACGTAGTTAACACCTAAATGTTTACCGTTCCTTACCGGTAATTCCATTATAATGCTCCCATAGGGTGAGACACAAAATCCAAAAAGTAAGTTATACTAGAACTATGAGAAAGAGAAATAATTACACTGCCGAATTCAAAGCTAAAGTCGTACTGGAGATTCTATCCGA
>JBLNDG010000231.1:0-4707 GCA_050261415.1 Caulobacteraceae bacterium
GAGCTATGCCCCCATAACTGGTGACCCGTGGGGGAATCGAACCCCCGTTACCGCCGTGAAAGGGCGATGTCTTGACCGCTTGACCAACGGGCCGTATTTTATTAGATGGTCGGGGTGACAGGACTTGAACCTGCGGCCCCATGGTCCCAAACCACGTGCGCTACCATCTGCGCTACACCCCGGCGCGACTACTCCATTATATAAAAAATATATGTAACTATCAATTGTTGAATTTGGTTAAAATCGTTCAAAATGCAAAAACAAATCGCTCATGATTTAATATGCTTAGTGTTAATACTAATTATTCATAATTATAATGTTTTAGATTCAAAAAAGCAATAGTGTTAAGCAGATTTCCTTTAGAAGCGCCTAGCTTAGCAGCCGCTTCCCAATTTAGTACTGCTCACATATGCCAAATAGTTAACATAAAGTGTCTTCCGGTTTCCGATAAAAATATCAAGGCGCATATAGTGTCCAAGGCTATCTACCGTTGCTTTCCATATACATATATTATATCATTAGAAAGGAAAAGAACTCCTGCTCGCTTTGCGCAAATATGCGGAGGGGAGCTCTCCATAATTCAGCAATTGAGCTTGGGTGCAACAAGGTAGCCCTCGGACATCATATGAACAATGCTATAGAAACACTCCTTCTGAGCATGCTGTTTGAAGGAAGGGTAAATACATTTTCACCCGTTACCTTTCTTGACAGAAAAAAGATTACTCTCATCAGGCCAATGATATATATTGATGAAAAGGAAATAATCGGGCATGCCAGAAAATATGAACTTCCCGTAGTGCCAAGCCCGTGTCCTGCCTGCGGGCATACGAAAGGGCAATATGTAAAGGATATGATATATAACATTCAAAAAAATATTCCTGATATCAAGGACAAGCTTTTAGACTGCATCACAAATACGGAGCAGGTAAACCTATGGAAAAAGACGGACATAGAATAATTTTATAAAACTCTCAATATATTTATTTTGACCGGTAAAATGAATATGTTGGGAGGTTTTTTTTTGATTGAAGGCTACAATGCTCCCGATGGGATAAATGTGCATTATACTGATGAGAACTCATACCACAAAATATCCGAGTTCCTGAAAAAGAATGTTGGCGGCAAATGTGTAATCCTTTGTATCGGAACAGACAGATTTATAGGAGATTGCCTGGGGCCATTGACAGGTACACTGCTCAGCAAATTGAACCTGTCCTGTCCTGTTGTCGGCACCCTTGAAAATCCTGTCCATGCAATCAATCTCAGAAAAACAATATCCCACATTAAAGCAAATTATAGAAATTTTAGAATACTGGCAGTTGACGCTTGCCTTGGCAATGAACAGAGCATAGGTTATATACAGGTCCGTGAAGGCAGTATACAGCCCGGAAGAGGGGTTGGTAAAAAGCTTTCACTGGTCGGTGATTTTTCTATTGTAGGAATTGTGGATGAGGTAAGTGCGTCGGAAAGCTATAAATATGAAAACTACTTCCGCATAAACAATGTCAGGCTTAGTCTTGTGATGAAAATGGCCGAAACTATAGCTAAAGGAGTATATAGCGCCTTTCAGGCGCAGGGCAATAGGTACTAGGCTATAGGTTCAGGCAGTGCTCCGAAGCACAACTTTAATCCATTGCCAATAGCCAATTGCCGGAAATAAAAATCAGTGGAAATGATAATCCCACTGATTTTTATTTATTATTAACTATAGCAAACATCAGCTCTCCGGAAGCAGCCAGTTCATCCTGGACATATGCCTCTGCTTTTGCTTTGCCTATACCTCTTTTAAAATTCAGCATCTCCACTTCCATTCTTAGGGTATCGCCAGGTACAACCTGTCTCCTGAACCGCAAACCATCGATACCTGTAAAAACAGCAAGCTTTCCTTTATGCTCTTCAGTTCCCAGAATAGCCACAGCTCCAACCTGTGCCATTGCCTCAACTATAAGTACACCCGGCATTATCGGGTTTCCGGGAAAATGGCCCTGAAAAAAGGGTTCGTTAACAGTAACATTTTTAATTCCCACTGCCCTTTTCCCGTATTCTATTTCTGTTATCTTATCCACCAGCAGGAATGGGTACCTGTGCGGTAAAACTCCTTGTATATCAATATTACTTAGCATCGTTGCCCTCGCTTTCCTTACCCATGCTTTTGGCAAGCTGCTTATAAAGCATATCTGCCAAACCTACTCCTTTTCCTTTTGAAATCTCATTTGCATAATTTTCATACAGCATATCCTCGTACATTTCCTCACTTGAATCGTCCTCAAGCAAGTCTGACTTCTGTATAGTACTCCTCATTTGCTTGAACATCATGTTTAAAAATATCGATTCCAGGTCGCTGCAGGCCTTTTTCAGTTTTTTCTCATCCTTTTCCTCCATAGCCTTCTCTATAGACTGCTCGAAGGTTCCCGCCTGAGCCTCCTGTGCTTTTGCTTTTGAAGTATTGTAATCCGTAATACTGGTACTATTTATGGGATTGACCATTTTTCCACCTCAAATATAATATATGTACTTTATTATTATATCATACTCCGCGGTTATCTCCTGAGGTTGTTTGCCATGCTGAGCATTTCATCAGCAGTCTGTATCGACTTTGAGTTTATTTCATAAGCTCTCTGAGCCTGTATAAGCTTGACCATTTCTTCGACTGTCTGTACATTGGAGTATTCCAGATATCCCTGCAGCACATTTCCTCCTGTACCGTCATTCTGTGTATCAAAGGCTTCTCCGCTTGCTGAAGTGGCCTGATAAAGATTTTTACCAACGCTTTCAAGTCCGGCTGGGTTAACAAATGTTATTATGGATAAATTTCCCAGTTCATCAATGGTGCCGTCTTCCCTTTTTACTGAAATAAGTCCATTGGTATCTATAGTCACTTCCTTTACCTGTGATCCCAGTTCTACATTGCCGTTTTCCCCCTGCACATAGTAACCATCGGATGTGACAAGATTGTAGTTTTCTCCGTCAGCAGATATTTTGAAGCTGCCATCCTTTGTATAGTATTCTTTACCGTCAGGGCCCAATATCTTAAAGAATCCCTTGCCGTCCAAAGCCAGATCATAGGGGTTTTCGGTTACTTCCATGTTGCCTGTCGTAAAGAATTTTGTAGATGCCGCACTCATTACCCCATGCCCTACCTGAAGATTGACGGGTTTGCCCTGACCATCCTTTACAAGACCCCTCTCCATTGTCTCGTAAAGCAAATCCTTGAATTCCATTCTGGATTTCTTATATCCTATTGTATTTACATTTGCAAGGTTGTTCGATATGGTATCAACATTAAGCTGCTGTGCCAACATACCTGTACTGGCAGTCCAAAGTGCTCTCATCATGGCTTTCTACCTCCCAATTTTCATTTATACTCTTGCTATCTCATTTACCGACTTGCCAAGCAACTCGTCATGTATCTTTATAACCTTCTGGCTTGCTTCATAGGAACGCAGCATTGTCAGCATTTCCACCATTTCCTTCACAGAATTCACATTGGAGCTTTCCAGGAACCCCTGCTGAATGTCTCCGGCTGCAATCTGAGGCTGCTCATCAACACCTTCTGCTATTCCAATAAGTCCGCCGCCTTCCTTCCTTAAAGCATTATAGTCATTAAAGTCAACTATCTTAAGCTTTCCGACCATTTCATCATCCTTGTAGACTTCACCTTTCTCATTTACCGTCATCTCTTTGCCTTCCACCATTATATAGCCGTTTTCCCCAAGTACCTTATACCCCTCACTGGTTACCAGATATCCTTGTGAATCCTTTGTGAATTCACCGTCCCTTGTATACCTTTCACCTTCGGGAGTTTCAACGCAGAAGAAGCCTTTTCCTCTCAATGCCAGATCGAAGCTGTTTCCTGTAGAATATACCTGTCCCTGTTCAAAATTGGTTTTGACTTCACTGCTTCGTATGCCGTAACTCAAATTTCCTATTGAGTTAATGGGGTTTGATATCTTTAAATTATCTAATACGGTACCCCCTGCGGTAACCCGGCCCATATTGTCTATGCTCACCGGTTCTCCGCCGGTATTAATTCTACCGTTTTGCCCCAGAATGTAATTTCCCTGTGGGGTAACCATATAACCTTCTTCGTTTATTTTAAACTGTATGCTCTTACTTCTGCTTATTCCCTGCGGAGTCTCCACATTAAAAAATCCCGAACCAGTGCTGGCATTGTACAGACCTCCGTTATTCTCAGTAGTAATACCATTCCCTTGAGACCTCTGCCTTAAAACATCCTTGTCCGGTATTCCGTTTATTTTGGATATCAAAATTTCAGGGAAGCTTTCGGTTATCATCAGATCCTTCTTATAACCCGCTGTATTTACATTTGCTATGTTGTTTGCTATGACATCTACTCTTTTTGCTTCAGATATTGCTGAAGATGCAGCAATATAAAGTCCTCTAATCATAATTTCACCTGCAAAACATATGTATTTTGAACTCATTATGTTTATCGGTATAAATGGCTGAAGACTTTAATGCATACTGCATTTTTTATGGGCAATAGGCTATGGGCAATGGGTTCAAGTCCGTCTTTGAAGCCTTGATTAAATCCTATCACTGAGTTTCTGATGAGCATCGTTACCCATAAAAAAAAGCGGCTAACGCCGCACTTTAAGCGGCAAATTCTTCTTCCAGATATTCCAAGCAAATCTTTTCCATTTTTTTAGATACGTTGAAATCACTGCCTTATAAGGCAACATTTTT
>JBLNDG010000232.1:0-25234 GCA_050261415.1 Caulobacteraceae bacterium
TAATGTTTTTTGTCATACATTAATTTTACCATAAATCCCTTACTTTTCGAAGTTTGGGGTTTATTTGTTTGCAGTAAAAAGGAGCTGTGCACTAATTATTTAGTGCGACAGCTCCTTTTTATCTGTAATAAAAGATATGGTACTTTAAGGAAGGGTTTTAAAAGCACATGTAGAATATTAAAACATACTTTCATTTTATGGTGCACTCACATTCAGCATTTCTTCAACCTCAATAATGGCTTAATACAGACCAGCTATATGATAAATCCACAAAGATAAAAAACCTATAATTTTGTGCATTACCGAGCTTTCTTGTCTGGCTTTCAGTTGAATGCCTTATTTTGTTTTGAAGGTTTTGAGGTGAAATCAATGATGGACAAAAACAGTTTAATATACAATTATGAACCCCTATGGGGAGTATGGAAAGTTGACGGGCTCATAACGCAGGGCAGCTATGGGGATACCTATAAGGTCTATAAGGAGGAAAGGGGCAAGAGGTATGAGTCTGCTGTCAAATTGATAAGCATCTCTATCGGTCAGAGTGATATAAAGGAGGCTCAGGCAGTCGGCATCGATCCGTTTTCTATGCCTGAGTACTTCAAGAGCTTTGTAAGCAATATAATAAATGAAGTTGAAGTAATGTACAAGCTGTTTAACAGGGGACACCTGCCATTTATTCCGTTGCCCGCAGATGCCGGTGAAAGGCTTGGGGGGATTATACTGAAAGCCTGCAGCTATACAATGATAACCTAAAACGGGTAGAAAAAAATATCCTTGACTTGGAAAAAATACTATGCTAAACTGAACATGATTTGAACATGTTCAGTTCGAGGAGGAAATATGGATACAAACGAGTTGGATGCAAGGGACAGGATCATGAAGGCAACCATGGAAATACTTGATGAGGAGCAGGATACCGGAAAGATTACTGTCAGAAAAATTGCCGAAAGGGCTGGTGTAGGTACCGGCTTAATAAACTATCATTTTCAATCGAAGGAAAAGCTGCTTTATGAAACCGTAAATGTGACGATGACTCAGATGGCTGAAGAATTCCGCAGCGTAGGGAAGACCAATGAAATGGAGCCGGTGGAGTTTATCAAATACATGTTGAAAAAGCTTTCGGAATTTGCAGTCAGGTATAAGAAGCTGACTCAGATTTCGGTTTCCTACGCATTACTTCAGGGGGAGATGGACGCAGAAATGTATCTCCTTCCCGCATTGAAGACGTACTATGGAAGGTCAAGGGATGAAAATGAATTGAGGCTCATTGCATTTACACTGATAAAGACAATGCAGGTCATATACCTTAGAGCAGATGCTTTCCTCAAATATTCAGGCATTGATGTAACTGATGAGGAGCAGCGGAATGAGTCTATAGACTTGCTGGTAACCAGTATACTCAAAAAATAGGGGGTCAGAAAATATGAAAACAGTATTAATGATAATGTCGATAATAACAGGACTTTTATTATTCTCCACTACTGTCTGCGGAATGTGGATCAGCAGGCAGAACCTAGGCCCTGAAGATTATGCCAGTTCAATCGGCTTTCATGCCAATATCGCCTATGCAACGGCTCTGTCCGGAATAGTGCTTGTCATACTGGTAATCGTTAATTTAAAAAGAATGGCATAGGAATAAGGAGACTGATTTATGCTTCAGAAGGTATCCTTCTCACATGCCAGGAAGGATAATGTCGATTATCTGTACTGGAAGGGCAAAGGCTGGTTTGAGCCGGGGGCGTACTTCTATTGTGATGCAGATAAGGCTCTGGAACACATCAGATACCTTAGTGAGGAAATAAGCCCCGGGGTTGCGGATACTGAGGAAGAAAGATCAGCTGCCGAGTATATCAGGAGTGTATTTGAGGATTACGGCTACGATGTTGAAGTTCAGGAGTTAAGCTTTTTAATGAAGAAAAGTACTATGAGGTAAAACAGAAATTTGAATCGGCAATAGGACACATGCAGGAGATAAGGGCTGATGGATATAATCCTCAGCCCTGAAGTTTTTGAAAGGTTTTATTCTACTCGATAGATCCAAAATAATCTTCGTACAATGGGAACTTTGAACTCAATTCAAGAACTTGTTTCCTTACTTTGTTCAGAGCAGAATAATCGTCAATGTTATCCGCTACTGTTTTCATCAAATCCCCAATTGTTTCTATCTCATTTTCCTTCATACCTCTAATTGTGATTGCGGTAGCCCCGATCCTCACTCCGCTGGTTATCATCGGAATTGTGATTGCGGTAGCCCCGATCCTCACTCCGCTGGTTATCATCGGTTTTTGAGGATCAAAAGGAATCATATTTTTATTTACGGTTATTCCAACAGAATCCAGTGCACTTTCAAACTGTGCGCCTGTCAGATTCTTTGCACGCAGGTCTACTACAAGCAGATGGTTGTCAGTTCCACCGGTTACAACTCTAAAACCATTGGCAATTAAAACCTGAGCCAGCTTTTGCGCATTTTTGATTACTTGAGCCATGCAGTTTCTATATTCTTCAGTCATTGCGCGTTTAAAGGTAAAAGCTTTGGCTGCCATAATCTGAGGGTGCATTGACCCTTGTACCCCCGGGAAGGTTGCTTTATTCAACTTCTTTCCGAATTCTTCTTTGCTGAGTATAAAGCCTCCCCTTGCGCCTGCAAGCGTCTTTGTCGTTGTTGACGTAACAAAATCAGCATGCGGAACCGGACTTGGAATGAGTCCTGCAGCAACTAAACCTGCTATATGAGCCATATCTACCATGAAATATGCGTTTACAGACTTTGCAATCTCTGATATCCTTTCATAGTCAATAATCCTCGGATATGAGCTTGCTCCTGCCACTATAAGCTTTGGATTGTGCTCTTTTGCCAGCTTTTCAATTTCTTCGTAATCTATCCTTTCTGTTTCTTTATTGACTCCATAAGAATAGAAGTTATAAATTTTGCCTGAGAAATTTACTTTGCTTCCATGTGTCAAATGTCCCCCCTGATCCAGTCTCATGCCTAACACGGTATCACACGGTTCAAGTATTGCCGAGTAAACACTCTGGTTTGCCTGCGAGCCTGAGTGAGGCTGAATATTGGCATATCCGGCCTTAAATAAAGCCTTGGCTCTTTCTATTCCCAGGGTCTCCATTTTATCTATTACTTTGTGGCCTGCATGATATCGGTTTCCGGGGAAACCTTCCATTGTTTTGTTTGTAAAGATGCTCCCCTGAAGCTCTAATATTTCTGTCGGTACATAGCTTTCTGACGCTATCATTTCAATCCCTGTTCTTTGACGGGCAAGCTCTTCCTCAACAATATTGTATAGGTCAATATCTGTCTTTTTTAAACTTGGTAACATGACGCCTCTCCCCCTTATTAAAATATTATTTTACTTAATTGCCGATCGTCTGCAAATCGTATTTTTTTATCAACAGATATATGCTGTAGTAACTTAATTATTTCAAATAATATAAATTTTAGGAATTAACTATATTGACTATTTTATGAACAAAACAATCTAATTGCTGAATATAAATATACGAATTAATAAATCGACATCTATAAAAAAAGCCTTTATTGAAGAATTAACAACGATCAATGAAGGCTTTTTTAAATCAGTATACTATTCTTTGCTAATCTGTTTTTCCAACCAATTTTCTATTATTTCTGACAATAAAATTCTCTTATCTTGGAATGAATGATCAGAGTCTAATAAATGATATTTGAAATTGCTGGCATTATATGAAAGCAGTGCATTTAATAAGGGGTAATAGTGTATTTTAGGTAGACCTACAATATCTCTTTTTCCGCCGATTAACATAATATTGCGCTTTGCAAGCTTTTCGGCATTATTAACAAGATTCCATTTATCTGCGTTAGCGGTAACTTCGCTGATTAAATCATCAACTGTGGCTCCATGCAGTGGTAAAATAGAATCCTTGAACATCTCCCGCAATGATGTCATAACTTCACTATTTCCCTTGGCCAGGCCCCCCATAATCCCAAAATCAAATGGAGCCACTGCAACACACGCTTTAATATCCAAATCATCAATGGCAGTATGTAAAGCTGCAAACCCTCCCATGCTATGCCCTATAAGGATTATATTACTTTTATCAATATTGTATTGTTGGCTGGCTTCATCTGATCTAACAAATTTTAGAGCTGCTTTTATGTCATCAAGAACATTTCCGAATGAGAAACATCCCTCGCTGCCCCATGCGCCTCTATAGTGAAATACCAGTGTATTAAAGCCGGCACGCCTGAAAGCGTGGGCTAAATCAAGATTCCGTTCGACGCCCGGAAATCCATGGAGTATAATTATAGTAGGATGAGGGTCTTTGCCTTTAGCGGTATAAAGAACACCAAACATTTGTTTATTGTTACTGTTTATTGAAACAAACGCCATATCCGGCAAAAGTTCTTCCTTTTTAACGATAGGATCCTTGTATATACTATGAAATTTCATAACAGTATCCTCCCGTATTTTTATGAGCATAAGTAAGATTTGAATAGAGATCTAATTACTAGATCTCTATTCAAAAATCCGTATGGTATTATATATCACCTATTATTATCTATTTAAGTTGTATACTTACTGTTTAGCTTTGTCGGCAAACTCCTTGGTAAGTCCTGCTATAGTGCCGCTGAGTAATAACAAGCTTATTAGATTTGGTATTGCCATAAATCCATTTACCGTATCAGCCATCAGCCATATCAAGTCAAGCTGTGAAACAGCTCCTATGAAGACGCATATTACCCACAAGACTCTATATGGTGTTATAGCAGCTTTGCCGAATATGAATTCAATAGCTGTTTCTCCATACCAGGACCAGCTTAAAAGTGTTGAGTAAGCGAATAAAGCAATTGCTATGGTTACTATCATGGTTCCCCATCCCCCGGAAAGCCCTATCTCAAACGCTTTATTGCTGAGAGCCGCACTTGTCAGTCCTGTCTGCCATGCCCCTGTTGTAATGATTACAAGTGCAGTCATAGTACATATAACTATTGTGTCGATGAATACTTCCATAATTCCGTAAAGCCCTTGACGGCACGGATGATCGACTGTTGCCGTAGCGTGAATCATAGGCGAGCTTCCTATGCCGGCTTCATTGGAGAATATACCTCTTGCTACGCCGAATCTCATTGCCTGCTGTATACCGGCTCCTGCAAATCCGCCGAGTGCGGCTTGTCCGGTAAAGGCATCTGTAATTATAAGTGCAAAGGCAGGTATAACTTTATTATAATTAATAACTACTACAACTAATGCTCCGATTATATAGAATAAACCCATAAATGGAGTTATGAAAGATGTAACCTTTCCCAATCTTTTAACCCCGCCGAAGATGACTAAGAAAGTTAATATGCCCAATACCAGTCCTGTTACATATGGCGGTATATTATATGAAGTAAGAGCTGATGCAACCGAGTTGGACTGAACCATATCGCAGCTTATTAATCCTACGAATGCTGTAACTGCAGCAAAGAAGACAGCTGCACCTTTCCACTTCAATGCATTTTTCAATACATACATCGGGCCGCCGCGCCATACTCCATTTTCATCTTTTTCACGGTATTTCATGGATAATGTTATTTCTGAGTATTTTGTTGCCATGCCGAAGAGTGCCGAAACCCACATCCAGAAAATTGCACCGGGTCCTCCTAATGCAATAGCTGTTGCGACCCCTGCAATGTTTCCTACTCCGACACATGCGGACAAGGCAGCAGCAAGAGCCTGGAATGATTTAATCTCGCCTTCTCCTTCGGCAGGTTTAAAAATCTTAGTGAAAGTTTCCTTGAATGCCATCTTAAAGAATCTTATTTGTATAAAGCCCAATTTAAATGTAAGAAAAATACCTGTGCCCACCAGTAATGCGATCATGTAAGGTCCCCAAAGAATGCCGCTTAGCCAGTTTAAAAAGTCAGAAAATGATGACATATTACTACCTCCCTTATTTATATCGAATATTTACTGATGATTCAATTATTTCAAAAAACTCAGTATATATATATTAACTATATTGACCGTTTATTGAACAAAACAGTCTACTTCTGGACTTAGTGGGCGGCAGCCTAACTATTAAAGCTGATACTTCTGCATGCTTTTATTACATGCTTCAGCAGAAGTGCGGTAGTGACAGATCCGACTCCGCCCGGCACAGGTGTAATGGAATGGACTTTGTTACATACCTTATCAAAATCTACATCTCCGCATAACTTGCCATCGGAATCTTGGTTAATGCCAACATCAATAACTACAGAGTCCTTTTGAAAATATTCTGCATCGAAAAGTCGGGCTTTAGCAACAGCGCATACCACAACATCAGCATGGGAGGTAATGTCGGAAAGGTTGCGTGTTTTGGAATTGCATATTGTAACTGTTGCATTTTCTTTTAACAGCATCATGGCTAACGGCTTTCCTACGACCACACTTCTATTTATTATTACTACATTCCTTCCTTCCAAAGGCACATTGAAATGCTTTAAAATTTCTACTACAGCTTCAGGGGTAGACGGATAAAACACTTCGCCGTTTCCTTCGAAAACCTTTGCTAAGTTTATGGGATTGCTGCAATCTATATCTTTCGCCGGATTTATCAGATGCTTTATTACATGATAATCCAAATGCTTTGGCAGTGGGCGGAACATTAATATTCCATGGATACTTTCATCCTCGTTTACTCTTTTAATAAGATTTTTGAATTCATCCATAGAAATATCCGGATCTGCTTTAAATACACATACTTTCATATTGACTGATTCACAATTCTTTATGATGCTGTTTTCGTATGCAATATCATCAGGGCGGTTTCCCACCCTAACAATCCCTAAAGCAGGTTTAATTCCCTGTGCTTCAAACATAGATGCTTCTTCACGTATACTTTGTTTAATATTTTGAACCAATTCTTTTGTACGTAATATCTGTGTCATTCTTATTATCCTCCAATCAACATAGTTTCTACCTTATATTTCTTCTTCCCCAGGGTAAGATTCCCTACCATATTACCCAGGGCCATCCCAAGTGCTCCTACGTAGGCGGCTGCACCGCCGCCACCGGGAACGGGGGATTTTGATGACAGCTCCTGTATGAATTCATTGCAGCTTTTTTCCGGCATATTATTCCTCCTTATATTAAAAGTGCTTAGAAAGAGCGTAAAAATAATGCAGCAATATGCTGCACTGTTTTAGAATAACCCTGATATTTTACCGGTATTGTCTATATCAATTTTCTCAGCTGAGGGTACCTTTGGCAATCCCGGCATGATCATGATATCGCCGGTCAGAGCAACAATGAAACCTGCCCCGGCAGATATCCGCACTTCTTTGACGTTTATATTGAATCCGAATGGTCTTCCAAGCAGTTCAGGGTTATCAGAAAGCGAATATTGGGTCTTTGCCATACAAATAGGAAGTTTATCCAGGTTCAAGTCCTGAAGCCTCTTTATTTCTTTTTCTGCCTTGGCTGTGTATGTAACCCCTTCAGCGCCGTATATGTTCTTTGAGATTTTTTCGATTTTTGCCTTAATACTTTCATTTTCGTCATACTGGAAATGGAAGTTGTTTTCCTCTTCGGCAGCTTCTACTACTTTATTCGCCAGGTCTATTCCGCCATCACCGCCTTTTTCCCAGACCTCGCATAAAGATGATTCTATTCCCAATACCTTGCATTTTTTCTGTACAAAAGCTACTTCCCTGTCTGTATCTGTGTAGAATTTATTGACGGCTACGACAACCGGCACTCCGAATGATGCTACGTTTTCGACTTGTTTTTCGAGGTTTGCAAATCCTTTTTCAAGAGCTTCCACATTTTCTTCAGTCAAATTGGTCTTCGGTACTCCGCCGTGCATCTTAAGTGCTCTGATTGTTGCTACAATTACTACTGCTGCCGGTTTTAACTCTGCCATCCTGCACTTGATGTCCATGAACTTTTCTGCTCCCAGATCTGCTCCGAAGCCTGCTTCGGTAACAAGATAATCACATAGCTTCAAGCCCAGCCTGGTTGCCATAATACTGTTACAGCCATGGGCAATGTTGGCAAAGGGCCCGCCGTGGATCAGAGCCGGAGTGTTTTCTAATGTCTGTACCAGATTGGGCTTGATTGCATCCTTCAGAAGCACTGCCATTGCGCCATGTACGTTGAGTTGTGCAGCTGTTACCGGATTGTTGCTGTAGCTGTACCCGATGATTATCCTGCCCAGCTTTTCCCTTAAATCCATAAGATCCTTGGATAAACAAAGTATTGCCATGATTTCAGATGCTACCGTTATCATGAAACCTTCCTGTCTGACAAAACCGTTAGCCTTGCCGCCAAGGCCTACTACTACTTCCCTCAAAGCCCTGTCATTCATATCCATAACTCTCTTCCACACGATCTGTCTCGGATCAATCCCGAGCGCATTGCCGTGGTTTATGTGGTTGTCTATTGCTGCCGACAACAAATTGTTGGCTGTTGTTATAGCATGAAAATCTCCGGTAAAATGAAGATTGATATCTTCCATCGGTACTACCTGAGCGTATCCGCCGCCTGCAGCTCCGCCTTTTACTCCGAATACCGGTCCCAATGAGGGCTCCCTTAAAGCAATTGCTGCATTTTTACCTATTTTGACAAGGGCCTGACCCAAACCGACCGTTGTTGTAGATTTGCCTTCTCCGGCAGGCGTGGGATTTATTGCAGTAACGAGTATAAGCTTGCCGTCTTTCTTATCCTTTAATCTATTCCAAATGTCAAGGTTTATCTTTGCTTTATACTTACCGTATTGCTCAACCTCATCAGCTTCAATCCCTAATTTTTCAGCTATTTCCGTAATTGGCAGCATCTTAGCCTCTTGAGCTATTTCGATATCTGTTTTGTACCGCATTTTGCACACTCCTTAAATTATTGATTTTAGTAGTATATAACTGTTGAATATAATTTTCTCAGATGTATACTTTTCCCTTTTATCAATTGTGACCATTTATTGAACAAAAAGTAAACTTGCTTACAAAATCCAATTACGTCATAAGCCTATATTTCCACATAGAAAAAGCAGCAGATCAACTGCTGCTTCTAAAGGCTTTGGGAGTGATACCGGTAATAGTCCTGAAATTTTTATAGAAGTAATTCAAATTGTTATATCCGACCTTTTGAGCTATTTCTTTAATTGATAGGTCCGTATCCTTCAAAAGTTCCAGAGCTTTTTTTATTCTTAATTCATTTATATATGTTATGAAACTGACTTTGGTATACTTTTTAAACATCCTGGAAATATAGTTGGAGCTTATATGAAATTGCTTGGCATAATCGTCCAACCCCATGCTTTTTTCATAATTATTATTAACATACTCCAATATTTCGTTAAAAGAGTTATTATCTGTATATTTATAGCCAATGACTCTCTCCATGGTTTCGATGAATTGTTTAGGTTCAATGGGTTTCAGCAAAATATCCTTAGCTCCCAGCCTTAATGACGCTTGTGCATACTCAAAATAGCTGTATGCTGTAATGACAATAAATTTGATTGTTCCTGTGTATGAAGCTTTTATTTTCTCCATCACCTCTATGCCATTATATTTCGGCATTTGTATATCCAAGAAAACAATATCCGGTCTTAAATTATGAATGAGAGCTAAAGCTTCATCTCCGGCGGATGCTTGCCCGATTATTTTGATTGGCAAATGGAATTTCTCTATCAAATATTTCAGTAATTCATATGACAATAACTCATCATCAACAATAATTGCTGTTCTAATAGTTATTCCTCCTTTGCAACACCGTCTTTCAAGTGCATAATAATTACTAAAACTTAAATCAGCTTATCATAAATAGTTATTTTTATGCTTGTCCCTTTATTTGGTTTGCCGGATACTTTAAAATCAAAGCCCTCATTATAGAACAATTTCAGCTTTGAATAAATCATCATCAAACCGCTGATTGCCCCATTGCTATTATTTTGCCGGATCTTGCGGTTTAAAACTTCAATAGCATTCTCATCCAACCCTGTGCCATTATCACGAATTTCTATAATTATATTATTTTTGTCCTTTTTTCCTGAAACCTCAATAAGCATTCCGTTTTTTTCATTCTTAAACCCATGGATAAAACAATTTTCCAGAATTGGCTGTAGGCAGTTGAACGGAATGATTATATCCTTGATTTCTTCAGAGATATTAAACTTTACCTCCAATCTGTTCCCATATCTGAGTTTCTGCAAATCAACGAAATTGACCAGATAATCGAGCTCATCCCTAAGTTTAACCAGGTTGCTGCTGGTTTTTAACGAATACCGGAACATTTTTGAAAGGTTGATAATTGATTCGTAGGTCTTAAAAGCATTTTCTTTTATTGCCAAACCCGCAACAGCATTTAATGTGTTGAAAAGAAAGTGATTATTGATCTGGATGCTTAAAACCTTTTCCTTTGTTGATTTCAAAGATTCCTCCAACATTATTTCGTGTCTGGAAATATCCTGAATTATTTCTTCCCTTTTACCGAGTTCGACTTCAGTATTCTCCAATATATAATAGTTCACAATATTTTTGCATAATTTCTTTATTTGAAGTGAAATGGCTTTCATTCTTGCTTCAGGTATTTCCGGCATCCGTCTGTAAGATATATTCGATATGTTGTTATTTCCGGTACTATTCTCAGCATTAAGGTTATCGGAATTAATTCTTATATGCCCCCCTTTTATGATACCTATAACCTCATCATTGAAGAATATTGGAGTAATAAATACTGTCAAACCATAGGGGCATATGAATGCCGACGGCTCTGAATAGTGCGGGGACGTGTAATTGTCCCGGGTTCCGTATATACAGCAATTTTGCGGGCCATTTGAGATGTTGCACTTGATTTCACAATATTCCGGGTAACCTTGTCCGCTTATTATGACATTATCTTCATTGTCAAAAATTGACACGGGCATTTTCAGCGAGTGTATGAACTCATCATATATACTTTTTATTCTATCATCTATTTTTATTGGGTTTTCATATTTTTCCCTATTATCGAGCAGGCTTTTTATTTTGTTATACATTGATAAGTTGTTTTCAAAATTGGCTGGAATTGAGATAAGCAGTTCGGTGATAGGTTTATCTGTGATATTTACCGTTTCATGAACGGAACCCGCTTCAATATGGAAATACGATCCGGGTTCTATTATATTTACTGTATCTCCTATTAATTGTTCACCTTTTCCGGAAAGTACATATAGCAATTGCTCGTCACCGTAGTGAATATGTTTTTTTTGCCGTTTCTCCGGAAGTATTGTAGTAATACCAATATGCATGATATTGGTAGAACTACCGTATTCGGGCTCATACATCCATTCGATGTATCCCCAGTCGAAATATTGAATATTCGCTTTATTCATGTAAGCACTTCCTTATAAAACTATTATCCGGTGATAAAAAATTTTTAATAATTTCATTATAAAACACCGCAATGTATTATTAAAGGCCCTATATTACCAACATATAATATTAATACCCATTACTGCTAATCTGAAGCGAAAAGCAGGCTACTGCAGCAACAGTCACTGATTTAGTACTGTAGCAGGAAATAATCACATAGGAGAAGAATTATATAATTAATTTGTGATATATTAGATTCAGAACAAATAACGATCAAGCGGAAAGAGAGTAATTTAAATGATCAAACTGAGCAAATATGGATTTGTACGCGTAGGAGCGGTATGTCCGCAGATTAGGATTGCCGACCCCGCGTTTAACGTGGCAATGATGCTTGAGTTTTTGGAGCAAAAAAAGGACCTGGGCTTGCAGGTTATTACTTTCCCTGAGTTGACGGTCACCGGGTATACATGCGCAGATCTGTTCCACCAGACAGACCTATTGGTGGAAGCTGAAAGGCAGTTGGGAATCCTTATAGAAAATACAGCCGGGCTGAATGCGGTGATTGCTGCAGGAATGCCTGTAAAAGCTGATAACCAGCTTTTTAATTGTGCTGTAGTTTTCCATAAGGGGAAAATCCTTGGGGTCGTTCCCAAAACATTCATTCCGAATTATAGTGAGTTTTACGAGTACAGATGGTTTGCTCCCGCTGTAAAAAGAATCAGCAAAAAAGTAATGCTGTGCGGGCAGCAAGTTCCTTTTAACGAGAACCTTTTATTTAAAGATGAAGATTCGGAGCTTTGTATCGGGGTAGAAATCTGTGAGGACTTGTGGACTCCTATTCCCCCCAGTTCCTATCATGCATTGCATGGGGCAAACCTCATTTTGAGCCTGTCTGCAAGCAATGATATGGTTGAAAAAGCGGAATACAGGCGTGCTTTAGTCTGCCAGCAATCGGCCAGATGCATCGCGGGATATGTATATGCTTCTGCAGGAGAAAGCGAATCCACTACGGATGTTGTGTTCGGAGGCCACAGACTGATTGCCGAAAACGGAGCTATGCTCGCCGAACAAAGATTCAGGGAAAATGAGGGTATTTATCAGGATATCGATATTGGAAGGCTGATGAATGACAGAAGAAAAATGAACAGCTTTATGGGAAGACCGGATAATATGGATTATGAAGTTGTGCACTTCCGTTTGAACCAGGTTGAGGCAAAGAATTTATTGAGAAGAGTGAATCCGCACCCGTTTGTACCGGGCTCCAAGGAGGCAAGAGATATACGGTGCAGAGAGATTTTTAAAATTCAATCTACAGGATTGAAGCAGAGAATAATAAAAAGCGGCTTCAATAAAATGGTTATCGGTATATCCGGAGGTCTGGATTCCACTCTTGCATTGCTTGTATGTGTTGATGTATGTGAGCAGCTTAAGTTACCGATGGAAAATATAATTGCGGTGACAATGCCCGGATTCGGTACATCCGGCAGGACATATTCGAATGCCGTAACGTTAATGAAGGAGCTTGGGACCACTTCAAGGGAAATCTCCATAAAAGAAGCCTGCCTTCAGCATTTCAAGGATATCGGACTGGATGAAAATGTTTATGATGTAACCTATGAGAATGTACAGGCAAGGGAGAGGACTCAAATTCTTATGGATATTGCCAATAAGGAAGGCGGACTGGTGGTGGGTACAGGGGATCTGTCGGAATTGGCCCTGGGCTGGAGTACCTACAATGGAGACCACATGTCTATGTATGCTGTCAATGCCAGTATCCCCAAGACCCTGGTAAGATATCTTGTAGAATGGTACGCAGATAAAACTGCAATTGAAAGGCCATTAACAGCAAAGGCCTTGCATGACGTATGCAACACACCGGTAAGTCCGGAGCTTCTGCCTCTGGACAGTGAGGGAAAAATAGAACAGAAGACCGAAGATATAATCGGGCGCTATGAGCTCCATGATTTCTTTCTATATAATATGATCCGCGGAGGATATTCCCCTTCGAAGATAGAATTGCTTGCGGAAGCTGCTTTCGAAGGAAAATACGACAGGGATACAATCTTAAAGTGGCTGGAGGTTTTTGTAAAGAGGTTTTTCACACAGCAGTTCAAAAGATCGTGTATGCCTGACGGACCCAAGGTCGGCACCATTGCACTGTCGCCGAGGGGAGATTGGCGGATGCCGAGTGATGCTTCATTTTCTTTATGGTTGGATGAAGTATCCTCACTGCGTGATGAATGAGCAAGTATAAAAGGTATAAAAGTAGTACAGGAGGCTGCTATGTATATTACGAAGGAGTATAGTCCACAGTTTTCAAGATTCCATGATCTGATAAAATTCCGTGTACGTGAGATATTGCTTGTATCAACACAATACGATGCATTTGTGCTGGAGGAAGACGGACGTCTGTCCGAACAAATATTCAGTGAGTTTTTGGATCTGAACCTCCAGTTTGTTCCCAGGATAAAAAGAGTCTCATCGGCAGAAGAAGCTTTTACAGCACTAAAAAAGAGAATGTATGACCTTGTAATAACCATGCCCCATATAAGTGACATGAATCCTATAGAGTTCGGCAGGCGCATTAAGGCTGCATACCGTGGAAAACCTGTTGTAATGCTGACCTACGATACCATAAGCAGTGATATTATTGACAATATAACAAAATCGGAATGTATCGACAGGGTGTTTTACTGGTCCGGAGACAGCAAGATATTCCTTGCAATAATCAAATATGTGGAAGACCGCCACAATATGGAGGAAGACAGCAAGCTGGGAGTCCAGGGCATATTGGTCGTAGACGACTCCCCATGGTACTACTCTCAGTTCCTTCCTATGATTTATACGGAAATAATGAAGCAGACCCGGTATCTGATTTCTCATGCAGTTAACGAGCTTCACCGGAACCTGAGGATGAGGGCAAGGCCAAAGATCCTTCTGGCTGAGACCTATGAAGAGGCAATGGATATAATCAAAAAGTACCATAAGAACCTTCTTGGCATTATATCCGATGTTGGGTTTCCAAAGGATGGCAAGCTGAACAAAACTGCAGGCTTTGAGCTGGCTAGTATTGTAAGGCAGGAGATCTATGACCTTCCTGTCCTGCTGCAGTCAGGAGAGCCTTCCAATGCGGCAAAAGCTCACGAGATGAATGTCGGATTCCTCAGCAAGACCTCGCCCACCCTGCTGCTTGAACTTAGGTCCTTCATACTGAATAATTTCGGCTTTGGAGATTTTGTATTCAAATATCCCGATGGGACTGTAATATCAAAAGTCTCGGATATATTGGATTTTGAAAGGGTAATCCGCGACCTTCCGGAGGAGAGCCTGGTTTACCATGTCAATAACAATCATTTCTCGCGGTGGTTCAGGGCAAGGACAGAGTTTGAGATAGCGGATGAACTCAGACCGATCAACAGATCTGACTTTAAAGAGGTTTCAGAACTGAGGGAAGCTATAATTGACTGTCTTGAAAGGTTCTACATGCGATATCAGAGAGGTGTCATACTGGACTTCGGTCTTTCAAAGATGGATCTTGAAAGCTCGTTTAACAGGCTCGGAAGCGGCTCCCTGGGTGGTAAGGGAAGAGGGATAGCATTTTTTAATACTTTGCTTTCCGCTTCTGATATTCAGAGCAAGTATACGGATGTAAAGATAAAAACTCCGCGCTCTTTTGTCATTTGCAGCGGAGCCTTTGAAGAGTTCATGGAAAACAATAAGCTTCAGGAAATGGCCGTTAACTCTACAAACGAGGATGAGATTGCGCAGGCATTTTTAGCTGCAAAGCTTCCGGAAAAAATAGAAGATAACCTGCGTACGCTTATAGAAATAGCGAATTATCCGCTGGCTGTTCGGTCCTCAAGTATCCTTGAGGATTCTCAGATACTGCCCTTTGCAGGTATATACAGAACCTATGTTTTACCTAATAATCACCCTGATCCCAGTGTGCGCCTCAAACAGCTTGTTGATGCCATAAAGCTTGTATATGCATCTGTATTCAGCCAGTCTCCCAAACAGTACGCACAGAACGCCGACCTGCGTATTGAAGAGGAAAAGATGGCAATACTGATTCAACAGCTCATTGGAGTAAGGCACGGGGATATATATTATCCTACTTTTTCGGGAGTAGCTCAATCGTACAATTTCTATCCGATATCATATATGAAGTCCGAGCAGGGGATTGTAAGCCTTGCACTGGGATTTGGAAAAAAAGTAGTAGAGGGCGGGAGGGTGTACAGGTTCTCGCCGGTCTATCCCAAGATGCCCCCTCCATATGCATCGCCGTCTGAGTTTCTGACGGGTTCACAGAAGGATTTCTATGCACTCGATTTGAATTATTCATCGGAGCAGCTTACAACAGATGACGGGTGCACCTATAAGGAATTTGATTTGAAGCGTGCGGAAGCTGACGGTGTCTTGACGCATATTGCAAGCACCTACTCAGTGGAGGATGACGTAATAAACGATACTCTCATGTATAAAGGACCCAGGGTCCTAACTTTTGCACCCATATTGAAGTACAACCTTATTCCCCTGGCTGATATAGTGAACGATATTTTGCAGTTGAACAAATATGCATTCGGTTCAGATGTGGAGATTGAATTTGCAGTTAATATCCCATCGGACAGAAGCAGGAAGGCGGAATTTTACCTGCTCCAAGTGCGTCCTCTGGTGGTGGGAAAAGAAACAGAAGAGGTCAAGATCGACAAGGATATGGAGAAAGAATTGATCTGTGAAAGCCTGCATACCATAGGAAACGGCATTTACCAGGACATATACGACATTATTTACGTTGACAGGAACAGTTTTGATATAACCGGAACAAGCAATATTGCATCGGAAATAGAAGTCCTGAACAAGCAGCTGTACAATGAGAACCGGAAATGTATCCTCATAGGCTACGGGCGTATGGGAACATCAGACAAGGGCTTGGGAATTCCTTTGACCTGGTCGCAGATGTCCCAGGCAAAGGTAGTAGTCGAGGCCGACCTTGACAATCTGACCGTTGAGCCGTCATTGGGAAGCCATTTTCATCACAACCTGACGTCTCTTAAAATGGGATATTTGCATGTCGCCAAAAAGTACGGCAATGAGGAACATGTGGACTGGGAATGGCTTGATAATGCAGCCGCCTACAAACAAACCGAGCATGTCAGGCTGATACGGTCTGATAAACCCTTTAGAGTTAAAATTGACGGTAAAAACCGTACAGGAGTAATATTGAGGCCGGAATAAACGGACCCTGAAACACGAATATCCATGAATTCTCAAAAAGTATGTGAGATTGTTACATATTTCACAATATTGCATTTGAACCAATAAAATGATATGCTATATACGGTGAGTTGTTAAAAGTTTGTCAATAATTTTTTACAACAAACCAAAAAATAAAAAGTTATCGTACTGAGTGGCGAAGGTCCGTCCCGAGCAGGAAGGCGAGAGAATAGACGAAGTTTTATGCGTACTATCCTTGTGCCTTTTTGGTACAAGGATTTTTTGCGTTGAAAGGAAGGGTTGGTATGGAAACAAGAATTGCCCTGATTGGTATCATTGTAGAAAACAAGGATTCAGTAGAAAGATTGAATGCTATTCTCCACGAGTATTCACAGTATATCATCGGAAGAATGGGAATACCTAATGCAAAACAAGGTGTTGCAGTGATAAGCATTGTTTTGGACGCACCCAACGATATTATAAGTGCCATCTCAGGGAAACTGGGTATGCTGCCGCATGTGAGCGCCAAAGCTATCTATTCAAAAATGCCTGAAGCTTCAGAAAGGTGATGAATGTGGAATATTTAATTGATAAATTGGAAGCTGCAGGTTCACTTACAAAAGAAGAGTTTGTACTGCTTCTGAGTCATACCTCTCCGGCTCTTTCCGAATATCTGTTTCAGAAATCCAGAAAGATGGCAGACAAATACTTTGGGAACCGCATATACACGAGAGGCTTGATCGAGTTTACGAATTACTGCAAAAATAATTGCTTTTACTGCGGTATCCGGGCAGATAACCGGAATGTGGAGCGCTACCGCCTCAGCAAGGAGGAGATACTGAACTGCTGCAGGGAGGGATATGCTCTCGGCTTTCGCACTTTTGTCCTGCAGGGCGGGGAGGACAGCTTTTATACAGACAGCGAAATGGTCAGTATAATTGCGGAAATCAAGGAATATTATCCGGATTGTGCTTTGACGTTATCTGTAGGAGAAAAAAGTGAGGCTTCCTATAAAGCATTTTTTGACGCGGGAGCTGACAGATATCTTCTCCGCCATGAAACTGCCAATGCCGGTCATTATGCAAAGCTTCACCCTAAGGTACAGACCCTGCAAAGCCGCAAACAATGCCTGTGGGCGCTTAAAAGTATTGGGTATCAAGTGGGTACGGGCTTTATGGTAGGCTCACCTTTTCAAACCGTTGAGAATCTTGCGGAGGATCTGCTGTTTATAAAAGAATTATTTCCGGAGATGATTGGTATCGGTCCTTACATACCGCACCATGACACACCCTTTGCAGATAAAGCGCAGGGGTCTTTTGAGCTTACCCTGTTTCTTATCGGAATACTGCGCCTTATGATACCCAATGCACTTATTCCAGCCACGACAGCCCTGGGGACAATCAATCCACAAGGCCGTGAAAAGGGTATACTTGCAGGCGCCAATGTGGTTATGCCGAATCTTTCGCCTGTAAGCGTGCGGAAAAAATATGAGCTGTACGACAACAAAATCTGTACCGGTGAAGAAGCCGCCGAATGCAGGTTCTGCCTGCAAAACCGCATGAAGAGTATAGGATATGAAATTGTTATTGACAGGGGAGATTTTAGGCCTATAGGCCAACAATTAGAAGGGGGTAAAATAAATGTATGATGTAAAATCCAAAAGAGCGGAGGATTTTATAAACGACGAGGAAATTCTCGATACCATTGAGTATGCAAGAAAAAATAAAAGCAACCGCGAACTGATCGAAAGCATTATAGAAAAAGCGAAAAAATTAAAGGGGGTTACTCATCGCGAGGCTGCCGTTCTTTTGGAATGTGACCTTGAAGACGAAAATGAAAAGCTGAGCCAGCTTGCCAGAGAAATAAAGCAGAAGTTTTACGGGAACAGGATTGTTATGTTTGCACCGCTTTATCTTTCCAATTACTGCGTAAACGGCTGTGTTTACTGCCCGTACCATCATCAGAACAAGCATATTCACCGCAAAAAGCTTACGCAGGAGGAAATCCGGAACGAGGTTATTGCACTTCAGGACATGGGTCACAAGCGTTTGGCCCTTGAAACAGGGGAGGATCCCGTAAACAATCCGATCGAATATGTGCTGGAGAGCATAAAAACAATATACTCCATCAAGCACAAGAACGGCGAAATCCGGCGTGTAAATGTAAACATTGCAGCAACAACCGTTGAAAATTACCGCAAGCTGAAGGAAGCCGGAATAGGCACATATATTTTATTTCAGGAAACCTATAATAAAAAGAATTACGAAGAGCTCCACCCCAAGGGACCGAAGCATAATTACGCTTATCATACGGAGGCAATGGACCGTGCTATGGAGGGCGGCATTGATGATGTAGGCATAGGTGTACTATTCGGATTGAATATGTACCGTTATGACTTTGTCGGCCTTCTTATGCATGCCGAGCATTTGGAGGCCGCAATGGGAGTCGGACCGCACACCATCAGTGTTCCGCGTATTCGTCCTGCCGACGATATTGATCCTGCAAACTTCTCAAACGCTGTTTCTGATTCCATATTTGAGAAAATAGTTACTGTGATCCGTATTGCTGTGCCGTATACAGGAATGATCATGTCAACACGTGAATCCCAGAAGACGCGTGAGCGTGTTTTACAGCTTGGAGTTTCTCAAATAAGCGGCGGCTCAAAAACCAGTGTGGGCGGATATGTTGAGCCCGAACCGGAAGAAGAAAACTCCGCACAGTTTGAGGTAGAAGACAAACGTACCCTTGATCAAGTGGTGAACTGGCTCCTGGAGCTTGGGTTCATACCCAGCTTTTGTACTGCATGCTACCGTGCGGGCAGAACCGGTGACCGCTTTATGTCGCTTGTCAAATCGGGACAGATTGCGAACTGCTGCCAGCCAAATGCATTAATCACACTAAAAGAGTACCTGGAGGACTATGCTTCACCGGATACAAAGGAAAAGGGCGAAAAGCTGATCAAGAGGGAGCTTGAACATATTCCGAATGAAAAGGTAAAAAGTACCGCAATTAAATATCTCAGCGAGGTCGCCAACGGGAAACGGGATTTTAGATTCTAGTGTATAGGAAAAGGAGAGTTCACTATGAGCTTACAGGATACTCCCCGCTCGAACCGGCTCCACATAGGAATTTTCGGGAAGCGGAACAGCGGGAAATCACTATTGATAAATGCACTGACAAATCAAGATATCGCTATTGTATCGGATGTTGCCGGTACTACTACTGACCCTGTTTATAAATCAATGGAGATACATGGCATTGGACCCTGCGTGTTTATTGATACGGCAGGCTTTGACGATATCGGTGAGATTGGCATGCTGCGTGTTTCCCAGACTAAAAAGGCAATGGAGAAGACCGATATTGCCGTAATGGTCTTCAGTGACGGGATAACAAAAGAAGAAACAGAATGGGTGGAAGAATTAAAAAGAAAACATATTCCGGTTATTTCGGTAATCAATAAGATTGATGTTATTCACAATGCCGAGGCTTTACGCAAGTCAGTGGAAGAAAAATTGGAAATACCGGCTATATTGGTCAGCGCCCTCACAAAAGAAGGCGTCGATAAAATCCGCAAGGAAATCATCCGTGCTCTTCCTGCGGATTATGAAAACGAAAGCATCGTGGCAGACTTGGCAAAACCAGATGATGTTGTTCTTCTTGTTATGCCCCAGGATATTCAGGCACCTAAGGGAAGGCTTATCCTACCTCAGGTACAGGTAATCAGGGAACTGCTTGACAAAAAATGTGTCGTAATAAGCGTGGCGACAGATAAGCTTGAGGCAGCACTGGATAGCCTGAAGCACCCGCCGAAGCTGATTGTAACGGATTCGCAAGTATTCAAAACAGTATATGAAAAAAAGCCGGCAGAAAGCAAGCTCACATCATTTTCCGTTTTAATGGCGGGTTATAAAGGTGACCTGGACTATTTCGTCCAGAGTGCCAATACCATTGAGAAGTTGACAGACAAGTCCAGGGTGCTCATTGCCGAAGCCTGCACCCACGCACCCTTGACAGAAGATATCGGCAGGGAGAAAATTCCCCGCATGCTGCGCAGCAGAGCCGGTGAAGGCCTTAAGGTGGATATAGTCAGCGGAGTGGATTTCCCGGAGGATGTTTCCGGCTATGACCTGATAATACATTGCGGCGGCTGTATGTTCAACAGGAAATATGTATTGACACGGGTCGAAAAAGCCCGGGCAGCTCATGTTCCGATGACAAACTACGGCGTTGTAATTGCCTGTTTATCCGGGATTTTGGGGAAGATAGATTTGCCTTGCACCATGTAAATCGTCGTTGCAGGATGTAGTAACAAGCATTCCAAATAGGTATGCTTGTTTTTTGTTCAATATAATATAAGTAAAATTTAAAGATTTTTACCCATATTATATTGAAATAGGAGACAATTACCTATATAGAAAAGGGCTTCAGGTAACAAGGAAAACTGCTTCCGGATGCCTGTATGAGGTGGAAAAAAGCTAGATAAGTTGACAAGTTGACAGACTGGCACTTAACCTACCTTGAGCTGCTTCTATAATCCCTTCTAAACTAAGCATTGGTTTCATCGCATCGCATCCTCTCTTACTTTAATATTATTTACCACAGCTTTTATAGTGACTCAACATATAGCCATTTTACCACAATTTATTACAATATTCCAAAAAATACAACGGGGGTAATTGTATAATCTACCATTACTCCCGTTAAGCATTTAAATTAGTTTTAAGCAATTTTTACATCAATAGATGTATATTTGCCCACCTTCTTCAATAAGAAATTTTTATTGGCCATTATGATAATTGTGCCTAGTTAGATTTACTTTTAATTTTAATATCCCGCCATACATCTCCATAAATATATATCTCCTCTTCTGCAGTACAACGCAGCTGCTCATGACCGGCTCCCCTTATTACTATAGTAAATGGATACTCTCCGTCCGGAGTACGTGGATCCATAGCGAAGTATCTGCCTTTCCATACTTCATTTGTTCCTGGCGGAGTATAACTCACTTCCGAAAGCCTCCACGTTATATTATATACTCCTGGGCCAGGAGTTTTATCAGGAACCATCTCTACAGTAGAGCCATTAGGCAAATAAGCAGTGACCCTTTGAGCTCCTGAAAATTTACCTCCTTTAGGAGAAGCTGTACCTGACAAACATATGTAGCAACAACTCTCCTAAGCTTGACCATTTAATATTATCCCTATGTCGGGGTAGTAGGAACATTTGTGTCACAAAGTTCAAAGTAAAAAGAAATGTAAATATTTCTGTGGGTGAATGAAAAAGTTTATTCCTTTCTGGCAAGAGTCAAATAAATCAGATTGGAGTTTTCCCATTTATTGAAGATTAGTCTTATCTTTTAATAACTTGCCTATAGAGTATTTTTTTATAGACTCTTTTCCATTAATGGATTCTAATTTTATATCTATAAATTGATTCATTAATAATTCCTTGATTTTTTGATAGTCCATTCCTTGCGGGTCAACGTCTAATTCTAACCTTTTTATATAAATATCATTATTATCCTTATTAGTTTCACTTTCTAATGAACTTATAATATATTTAGCTATTTGACCAAGATTTTCTTTATCCGGATAATCTACATGAATTGATTTGTACTTTTCAACATGGTTAATTTCAGTGTTAATGTTAATTATAAATGTGTTATATGGCATGTTTGCCTTATGTGAACTGTCGTCAATTTCCAAATTGCAGTTTATAACAATATTATTTACTTTATTATAAGTAAAATAAAAAATAGATATAGCTAAAAATATTAGCAGCATTGACGAAATGTACCATTTTGAATTTTTCATTATTTTCCCTCCCAATCTTAATTTGTGTTATCTACTACTTTAATAATACATAATGTAAATAAATTCCACAAGTAGTATTATTTGACATAATGATACATATATGGTAATATATGTATGGGCCCGATTTATTACAGAGGAGGAAACGAAATGAAAAGGTTTTTGGCTTTAATGTTAGTGTTAACCCTCATTTTAGGTGTCTCGGTGAGTGCAGACACAATATCGGTAAAATCAAAAGATTTATCTGGGTATGAGCAGATCAAATCAGATGATGTATTATTCCAGGTGGTAAGCGAACTATACATTGATGGAAAATTAGAATCTAAAACCACAGAAGATTATAAAGGCAACTATTATGCAAAAGAGATAAGCTCAAAAACAGTATCCGGCACTGATGCTTCACCAATGGGTGAAATCACCTATAAAGATTTTAAATGTTATAGCGATGAAATAGAAGACGCTAAAGCGCTAAAGTGCGGGACAGCTGGTGTTGGTGTCAGTACGACTACTTACTTCTGCCAATGGATAGAAACATGGGAAGTAGACCAGTTTGGCAATAAAATCACGTTAGTAGAACGTGATGCTCCTACAATTCTTGAGGCTAACAATGAATATTCATGTATACCCGGATTTACCGTTACAAGAACACAATGGGGTTATACTTCAACTAAAGCCACTGCTGCAGGATATGTAGAAATAACAGGTGGCGGTGGAACTACTTCTTATACACATAATTCTTACCCAATGTATTAAAATATAAGTACTAAAAAAGGTCCATACTCCCTCCATAAAAACTGTTTTTTTGGAGGGAGTATTTATTTGCCTCAAAACATAGACAATACAATCAAATTTAGGGCATAAGTAGGAAATACTTTGCCTTGACGACACAGATTATAAAAAGAGAGCAGCTCACCGTTCAAGCTACCCTCTAAAAAATAACATAAACGACCGTTGGTGCTAATAAAACAGTTTTATCTAGTTAGATTTACTTTTAATATTAATATCCCGCCAAACATCTCCATAAATATATATCTCCTCTTCTGCAGTACAACGCAGCTGCTCATGGCCGGCTCCCCTTATTACTATAGTAAATGGATATTCTCCGTCCGGGGTACGTGGATCCATAGCGAAGTATCTCCCCTTCCATACTTCATTGGTTCCTGGTGGAGTATAACTCACTTCAGGAAGCCTCCATGTTATATTATATACTCCTGGACCAGGAGTTTTATCCGGAACCATCTCTACAGTGGTGCCATTAGGCAAATAGGCAGTAACCCTTTGCGCTCCTGAGAATTTACCTCCTTTAGGAGAAGCTGTACCTTCAAGCCCTTTGGGTACTTTAGTTTCCCAATCGTTATTATAGTTAGTCCTTACTGTAATCTCAATACCATAACCAGATCTAGTAACCTTATTAGCGGGGGTGCCTTTCTTCCTGGCATAGGGAATTATCTCCCATCCGCCGCGGCTGTCTTCGTATTGCTGCTTAGTATTAACCTCTACTTCATATGTCAATGTTTCATGATATGTTACTGTCCGTGTCTCCCATATCGGATCATTATAGTCAGTCCACCTACGGGTCCTTTCGTTGCCATCCTTATCGGTATATGTTTCGGTATAGGTTGGGTACCCGATAATAATGTTATAGGATTCCTGCCAGGATCCACTTGTACTGTTGCCGGGACAAGTCCCTGTATTGGAGCTTGTAGCCTTAACTACATTCACAGTTTTTGTCGTTGTATTATTTGCTCTTTGATTTCCATTTTCCTTTTCCCTATATGGGTCAACGATTACTGATAAAATTGCTTTTGTGTTATAATTTGGCGCTTTCCACTGGAACGTCCGGCCCGCAGTGCCTTTCGGAGGTAAGTTAATTCGTTCTTCCTTCACCGTACTGCCATTAAGCTTATATTGTACCAGGACGCTATTCATCTGCTTTTCGGCATGGTTCACAATATCCACAGTTGATATTTGCCATGCATTCGCCAGTGCCGGATCCTCCGACTTGATGTTCTTAGCTTCCAAATCAACTTGTCCGAGATCGACCGGAATCTTTATAACCTGGATGTTATCTTCATATATAGTTTCATCTTCAATCTTGCGCTTTCCGTCAGGACCCTTAGAGTTTATTTCACACTGTATGGTTATATATGGCTCATTATAGCTTTCGGGTATAGTATAAGTAAAATAACTTGCTGCCCCCTGTGGTAATATGTTCTGGTCCTGCAACAGGGTTTTAGAATTATGAGTTTCCGGATTGATTGTATATTCAATATCCGCAACAAGGCTGCTGTTATAGAAGTTGACGATATCTGCAGCAACTGTATAAGTTTTTCCCTTTTGCACTATATTTTCCTTAACCGGATCTGCGGTACTACCCGGTTTTATCTCTGAGTAGTTGGTCATATTGTATACTGCCAGGTTCTTTTCAAATTCGCTTGTATACGCATGCAGTGTACCTTGCCCGTCAACAGCAAGTAAATATCCATCCGTAAAAATCGGTTCACTTATAACACCACCTGGGAGGTACAGTGATGGCCTTGTATAATAACTGGTTTCATTGCCTACTGTTTTCTTTTCCATAAACGCTGCCGGTACAGGCTTAAATGTGCCGTTGTCATATCTTTTGCCAGCGTAATATATAAAAAGATTGTCCTTCTTAGGGTCTGCTCCTGTATCTTAACATTAGTAGCGTTTTCGCCTTGACTAGCTGTGCTACTACTATTTGTGCATCCGCCCATTACAAGACACAAAGCTAATAAAACTGGAACTATTCTTTTTAGCATTAATCCACTTCCTTTTAATGTTTATTAAACGATTATATCACATAATACGCAATTATAAATACTATCCTAAAATGTATATAAATGTAAAAAACCGAGCAATAAAAGGTATTAACCTCTATTGC
>JBLNDG010000233.1:0-27999 GCA_050261415.1 Caulobacteraceae bacterium
CATTAAAATTCTTATATTGTGTCAAGCAAACAGCCCTGCGAAGCTGGTTCGACCCCGGGATGTTTGCGAAGATAGAATGTAATAGAATTTATGCGTTATATATAAATGAAAAAGAAGGCCATTCCTTCAGAGCCGCGTTTATTATTGACCCCGAAGGAATACTGCAGACATTTTTTATAAACCCTCAACCGGTAGGAAGAAACATCAGCGATATATTAAGAATTATCGAAGCCTTGCAGTTCATAGATGAAACAGGCTTACGAGTCCCTGCCGGCTGGCAGCCCGGAGACCCCGGCATAAAGGCGGACTGGGAGCTTGTAGGCAAGTATTAGGGCAAGCACTGCAATTCCGGCACAAATTTCAAAAGACAGCTGCACCGATAGATTTGCCGATTTCCCTATAGTCAGGTTTACAGCAGAGGAAACCACATCCATTACCATCGCATAGGCAGAAAGGATAGTCGCCCTGTTTGCAGTGGTAATGGATTTATTTTGTATATCGGAGGATATCGGAACTGCAAGGGAATAACCGGCGCTTACAAATGCAATCAGAATTATGCTTGCTGCCGGTGTGTGCACAAATGCAATGACAAAGCAGCTTATCGCAATAACTCCGAAAGCCCCGGCAATGGTCTTCCGCTGCCCTATCTTACCGGTTATTACGTGGGACTTTGCGGAAAGCATGGATACAAGCTGCATGAAAGCCAAAATGATACCGAAGTATCTGATATTTATACCGCTTCTCTGGTATTGAAGCTGGTTGAGGAACACAATTACAGAATGGGAAACCTCGGATATGAAAGCCATAGCCAGTACAAACACCAGCATGTGCTTATTGTTCAATATAGTCTTCAGACTTTCTACAATACCTCGCCTTTCATTGTCCACTGCCTTTACTTCACGCAGGAATAAAGCTGCGGCTGCAGAAAGGCCATACGGCACGATTGTGTACAGAGCTGCCAGCTCCATTGAATATGAAATAACAAAAGTGGAAGACAGGGTTGCCAGCAGGAACCCCAGAGTAGACAAGGAATAGTATCTTCCGAAAGCTTTTTCTGAATTGCTCTCATCAATGGAATTATACAACATAGCAGTATCACAGCCCGACATGCCGGACAGGGCTAATGCCAGCAGGATTCTTTCCAAAAGGAAGAAGCCAAAGGAATAGGCCTTATAGAATACCACTTTTGAAACCAGGCTGAGAAAAAGTGAAATAACCAGCGTGGTCTTGTATCCGAACCTGTCTGCAAACCATCCCCAGGGTATTTCAAACAGAACCATCAGCACCATGAAAATTGATTCTATCAGAAATATCTGATAGATGGAAATTCCCCTGGACTGCCTGTAAATAGTTGCAATAGGCCCATAAAAAACAAAGCCCTGCAGGAAGGCTATCATACATAAAAGGAAATAATTCCTGTTTATCTCCATAAAAAATACACCTCCAAAAACATGCATGTGAAACAAACCTTCGAGAAGGTTTACGCTTTATTCATATATGCATGTGCATCAAGGTGTAACAATAAACATCAGAAAAATTCCCCTTATTATATTATAGAATTAACATAATTATATATTACCAGATAACTAACACCATTTCCAGTAAAAAAGAATATGGAACATATAACACTGAAGACACTGAAATCCACTAAGTACACGGCTGAGAAAAATAATAATTAACAGTGTAATTCCGTGGAGCATCCGTGTATTCTGTGGTTACCGTACTTATACCTATAAGGAATACCCTAGTTTACCTCATTAATAAGTATAGTGTCAACTATAAAATGGCGAAAAATTCATAACCCAAATTTCACTTTTTTGCTTTAAAATGTGCAGGTACTCATATATAATCTATTATGTATGTAAATTGGAGTGAAAGGGGCCCAAAATGAGTATTCTGACAGTAAAAAACCTGAGCCACGGATTTGGAGACCGTGCAATATTCAATAATGTGTCCTTCCGTCTTCTGAAGGGTGAACATATAGGCCTAATCGGGGCAAACGGAGAAGGAAAATCAACCTTTATGAATATAATAACAGGAAAGCTGGAGCCTGACGAAGGCCAGGTAGAGTGGTCAAAGCGCGTCAGGGCAGGTTACCTTGACCAGCATACGGTGCTTGAGAAGGGAATGACAATCCGAGATGTCCTCAAAAATGCATTCAAGTACCTTTTCGATCTTGAAGCCGAAATGAATGAGATATGTAATAAGATGGCTGATGCTTCACCGGAAGAACTGGAGCAGCTTTTGGAGGATATGGGGACGATACAGGAAATTCTCGAGCATAACGATTTCTATATACTTGATTCCAAGGTTGAAGAAGTTGCACGGGGACTCGGTTTGGCAGATATAGGCCTTGACAAGGATGCCCAGGACTTAAGCGGCGGACAGAGGACAAAGGTTCTTCTCTCAAAGCTTCTGCTTGAAAAGCCTGACATACTCTTACTTGATGAGCCTACGAACTACCTTGACGAAAAGCATATTGAATGGTTGAAGCGCTATCTTCAGGAGTACGAAAATGCTTTCATTCTTATATCCCATAATATACCCTTCCTGAACAGCGTAATAAACATCATCTATCACATGGAAAACCAGGAACTTAACCGTTATGTGGGCGACTATGACAATTTTATGAACGTGTATGAAGCTAAGAAGCAGCAGCTCGAAGCAGCATATAACAGACAGCAGCAGGAAATTGCAGAGCTTAAGGACTTTGTCAACAGGAACAAAGCAAGGGTAGCTACCAGGAATATGGCCATGTCACGCCAAAAGAAGCTTGATAAAATGGAGATAATTGAACTTGCCAAAGAAAAACCGAAGCCGGAATTCAACTTCAGAGAAGCCAGAACCCCGGGTAAGCTGATTTTTGAAACAAGAGACCTGGTCATTGGTTATGACGGCCCTCTCTCAAAACCGTTGAACCTCCGTATGGAACGCGGTCAGAAAATTGCCCTCATCGGAGCCAATGGACTCGGAAAGACTACTCTGCTGAGGAGCATCCTGGGTGAAATAAAATCCATATCCGGTGATGTGGAATTGGGGGACAATCTCAGCATCGGCTACTTTGAACAGGAAATAAAAGAAGCCAACTACAGCACCTGCATTGAAGAGGTTTGGAAGGACTTCCCTTCATTCAGCCAGTATGAAGTCCGCTCCGCTCTCGCAAAATGCGGTTTGACAACTCAGCATATCGAAAGCAAGGTAATGGTATTAAGCGGAGGCGAACAGGCAAAGGTGCGCTTATGCAAGCTGATCAACAGGGAAACAAATGTACTTATCCTGGACGAGCCTACCAACCATCTTGATGTAGATGCCAAGGAGGAACTGAAGCGCGCCCTGAAAGAGTATGGGGGAAGCTGCCTGCTGATATGCCATGAACCTGAGTTTTACAGCGATATCATTACCGACATATGGAATTGTGAGGCTTGGACGACAAAAATAATCTAGCATTTGCTATTGACTATGCTGCAGTTTCATGTTAATATAATAAAAAATATAAATCGTATGAAAATTCTATGAACAGGAATAGTAACTGCGATGTCAAGTTTACAGCGAGTCGGAGACGGTGCAAGTCCGATATCAAGATATGCAGCGAATGGGCTTGTGAGAAGTCAGGCGAACCTTTGGAAGCAGAGTATTAGCCGAAACCGGAGGATACCCGTTATAGTATCAGGATATCGAGTGACTCTTTAGCTGCTCCGTATCTGTAAAGTGAGACAATTGTTGTTGTCTAAACTGGGTGGTACCGCGGAATATAGCCTTCCGTCCCTTATAGGGATGGAAGGCTTTTTATATTGTCAGCGTTTTTAAATAAGATATTCTATAGGTTCTGCTTTACTGCAAGTGGGTGCCACATGCAGACCCGCAGAAAAGAACATCTAATTTAAAATTCGCTTTGTGAGGTGAGTGCAATGCTGTGAAGGAAAAGAAAAACCAATAGAAACCGTAAAATTAATATGAAATTTGAAGGAGAGATAATCTATGAATTTAAGAAAGAATATTTTAATAGCATTGCTGCTTGCAATAGGATATGTCCTGCACCAGGTTGTTCCGGGAACAATAGGAAGTATGAAGTTTGACCTTATGCTGTCCTTTATATTCGTTGCCATAATGATAAGCAAGGATTTCAAAAGCGCAATACTAACCGGTCTTCTGGGAGGTTTCATTACAGCCCTTACAACTACCTTCCCCGGCGGACAGGTAGCCAACATTATAGACAAATTTGTTACCTGCATAGTAGTTTACCTGCTTGTAACAGTAGCAGACAAATTCAAATTCAACCAGATTACAACAGGCATTATAGCTTTCCTGGGCACTATTGTAAGCGGTACGGTATTCCTGTATTCCGCACTGGTACTTGTAGGCTTGCCGGCGCCCTTTAGCGCACTGTTCCTTGGAATAGTAATTCCAACCGCCGTAACCAATATATTCGTTACACTGGTCGTATATAATACTGTTAAACTTGCAATTAAAGTTACAGGCGCAAAATATATACAGTAATAAACTGTAAAGCATCCCCCTCGTAAAACACCTGTTCCTGCCTCATTTGACAGACGGGTGTTTTTTCCTGCAAAAATATAATAATTGTTGTGGCAAGTTCATAATAATATGTTATAATAGCATTAGAATATAGTACCAGGTACTAAAAAGGGAGAGAGCTTATGAAGCTGAAAGAATTAAAAATAGGTAATATTTCCGCATCGATACCGATAATGCAAGGCGGCATGGCTGTAAGAATCTCAACTGCTCCGCTAGCTGCTGCCGTTGCAAATGAAGGTGGTATTGGAATAATAGCAGGTACCGGGATGAAGGTTGAAGAGTTGATAAGTGAAATACGCAAGGCAAGAGAAATGTCAAAAGGCATAATCGGAGTAAACGTGCTTTTTGCGGTAAGGGAATTTGCTGATCTTGTCAAAGCTGCAATAAACGAGGGCATTGATCTGATTGTGTCGGGAGCCGGATTTTCACGGGACATGTTCGGATGGGGAAAGGAATCAGGTACCCCGATAGTACCTATTGTCTCCTCTGCCAAGCTGGCAGTTATGGCAGAAAAATTAGGAGCCTCCGCAGTGGTAGTCGAGGGAAAAGAAGCCGGCGGTCATCTGGGTACCGACAGGTCTATGAGGGATATACTTCCCGAGGTTTTAAATGCTGTTAATTTGCCGGTGATAGGCGCAGGCGGTGTAATCGACGGCAGGGATATCGCCGAAGTAATAGCTATGGGCGCCAGCGGGGTACAAATGGGTACAAGGTTCGCTGCCAGTGAAGAGTCTAATGCTTCAGAAGAAATGAAAGAGCTTTACATAAAGGCAACCAAGGAAGATGTAGTAAGGGTAAAAAGCCCCGTAGGTCTTCCAGGCCAAGGCATAAAGAACTATTTTTATAACCTTGTTGAAAGCGGTGCCGTACCCGAGAACAGAGAATGCGCCGCTTGCCTGAAGCGTTGTACTCACAATTTCTGCATCATGGATGCCCTTATAAATGCATGCAAATCCGGCGACTTCAAAAAAGCTTTAGTGTTTTCAGGAGAACATGTGTATAGAATAAAGGAAATACTTCCGGTTCATGAAATATTCAAAAGGCTCCTTAAAGAGGTGGAAACCTACTAAATTGCAGTCAGATACTTTACGATGCACCCAACTCCTATCATAACAGTTTGAGCGGCATTTATCAGCACAAAGTTTTTAACGGACAGTACAAAGGTATCCTTTTTCGTCTGCTTCTCATAAAACAGCTTTATATTTTTTGCTACAGGACTCAAGGTAAGCAGTACAAGCAAATAAACTGCCGGCACAACTTTTAGGAACACCAACAACAGCATATCAATATAGGCCAGGTAATAAAGCATTTTGAACAGTTTCAAGGCTTTTTCCCTGCCTATGTACACAGGCAGCGTATAGCGCCTGTTTTCTATATCATCCTCAATATCACAGATGTTGTTAGCCAGCATGATATTTGCTATCCCGATTACTGCAGGCACTGAAACAAGGAAAATGTATAATACCTCCAGCGCATTAATTCCAATGTGCAGTACTCCGCTATCATATACTATTGATACTATACTGAAGTCATAAATGTAAATATATACGGATATACCGGTAGCTTACTATGGCATTATGGCTTTCATAGTTGTAGCCGTGAATTTTATGGGCTTTCTTGTAGTCAATGTAGTTGTTTATAGCTGTTGTAGCCATATCAAAGCATATAAGCGAAACAAACATAATTATGAAATTACTCAGGTTGAACCTGTTAAACCGGTATAGCGCGTAAAAGGTGCCCAATAAAAAAGGTATGACACTTGCAACCTTTGTCTGTATCTCAACCAGCTTTAAAAAACTGACCAACGTCATGCTATCTCCTCCAAAATGCAATAGTATGTAATATAGTCTACTTCAATTTCCAATACAATGCCCCTTATCATTGTGATAAAAAAGGCTTCTAATGAAAAATCCCCCGCAATTTTATATGCAAGGGATTTTTTCATATAACATTTGGCTTATGTATCAGGGCCAAAAGTAATGACCTGCCACTTCCCATCTTTCTTTTCTATATGCAGAAACCACTTCCTTAACCCATCAAATGAGCCTCTTATACAGCCATTCTCCTCATTCGGTATTTTTGCAGCAGCTGCTTGGTAAAATTGTACCGAGTAGTAGAAGTCACCAGGAATACTCTTAATGTTCACCGGTTTCTTTGGTGCCACACTAAAAAAGCACATTACAGGCTTAATTTCCTGTGTAAAATCTTCATTTGCCATAAACTGCTTTTTCCATTGAACCAGGTATTCTTTTATTAATTCTACATGCTTTTTTTGTGTATTAGTGTAATTATCAAAACCAATGAATATGGGAAGTTCGGTGCCCAATAATGTGCCATTCTCCATCCCACCCAATATTTTTACTATGTCCTCTCTGAAAAGTTCACGTTCCCTTTTTGCGATTTCATATTTTTCAATATCGTCTTCAAAGTGTTTCCTCTCTTCCTCGTCAGCTTCATAGAACGCTTTCATACTATCTAGCTGTCCTTTAAGCTGTGCAATTTCTGCTTCATACTTTTGCTGCTGCAGTTCGAAAGCAGAAGAGGATGTCACCTCTTTGCCGCAAGAGGTGTTGAGAAGAGAAATTATCAGTATTAGAAGTATTATTGTATATCTCTTGGCAATCATAAAAATCCTCTCAAAAGTGTTTACTATATTATAACATTATATTGTAAAATAATGTATACCCTATACGCATAATTGTAGTATGGTTTTGTCAGTTATTCCAGCGGTTTATAAGCGCCATTGATTTTTACTGTTCGCAAGTTGCTCAATGCAGTACTGGTAACGGTATCAAACCTGTTATTATATCTATTGCCTGTATGTGCACATACCCAGATATCTGATTTTGTTCTACTTCCAGCTGTACCGGATACATCGTTGACTACGTATGTGTGATACCAGCCGCTGCTATCTTTAATTTGTATTATATCACCAATATCTGCATTACTTATTCCACTATATATACTTCCGTAAGGACCTAATTGAGTACTGCCTCCAGCCGAAGCATATGAGGTAAATCCGCTTACATTAACCCAACTGTAAAGCTCATCGTGCCCGGATGTCTGATACCAAACACGCGATCCGGAGTCTATCATAGGAATATACTTTCCCTCTATAGCTTCATATGTATCTGCTCCACCGAGTCCATACCAGACACACTGTGAACCAAAGTTTTGACAGTCGCTTTTTAAATCCGCATAATCATGAAAATAGCTATTATAGGGTGTATTGCTGTATGGGTCGCTTGTTTTATAGGAATACCACCCTGCATAGGTTGCCGCATCTGATCTATTATATGGTATCCTTACTAAGGATGCTGCAATTACTGCATTATCATCCTCCTGTGCCGGCTGTTCGGTATTGCTGCTCAGGATAACCGGAGAATCTCCTTCCAATTCAGGTATTTCAGAAACATCTTCTTCGACCATCGAATCAAGGTCAAAGTCTGTATTAAGGTATGCACGGTCGAACTCGTCATCGGACTCAATTGTGGTTATAAACCAGCTATTATCCTGCTTTACTAGCCCGATTGTGTAATTGAAACCAGTGCTACTAATACCGTGATGATAGTTGTCAAGTACATATTTGTAGTCTTCATTCACTTTGACAATAGCATTGTCGCCGTCAATTTTAATATCGTTTATTTTGATATTTATATTGTCCCAAATTATCACACCACCACTTTTTATTCTTAACTTCTTGTAATATGCAGATTTCTTTTTCACATACTCCTGATTCTTTTGGAACTGCTCATCCGAACTCTTTAGCATTGCAATGTCAATGTCGGCATCCTGTTTATAGTTTTCAGATTTTGAGTAAAAATAGATTTCTATCAGCTTGCTTATTTTCCCTGAATCTGACAGGAGCTTGTTTTGTGATGATTGCAAGTTGGATAATGTGATCTATTGTGCATTTTAACAACCAAGGAGGCCTTTATGAAACTCATTTACGGAGCATAACAAATCAAAATAGAATTGGTACTCCCATTCGCCAAAAAATAGAAGGCATTGCGCCTCCCGGTTCGAATCTTTATTTCTGTTTGCAGCTTTCCCTTATAATAAGCTCTGATGGTAAAACAACCTTCTTGGGTATTTTCCTGTTTTCATTAATTCTTTCAAGCAGTAAGCCGATTGCTGTTACACCCATAAATTCCGTATAGACCCTGACGGTGGAGAGCGGCGGAATCAAATATCTTGATGTTGGAATATCGTTGAAGCCGACAATGCTCACATCGTTAGGCACATTGATGTTTGATTCGTATAAAGCCTGAATTGCACCCATCGCCATAGAATCGCTGGCAACAAAGAATGCAGTCGGCAGAGAGTCCTTAAGAATGGCTTTTTTCATAAGGTTAAAGGCATCTTCTGTGGTAAACCTGCCTATGTAGACATCATCAGGATTATATAAGCCTTTCGCTTTCATGAACTCACTGTAGGTCCTTTCACGGTCGTCCTCGAGAGGTTCTTTATTCTTGCCTATATATTCCCTGCCCCCTATAAAGCCTATCCTGCTGTGTCCAAGCTTAACCAGGTATTCCATGACATCCATTACGGATCTTCTGAATTCAACCACCACAGAATCATATTTCCTATCGTTAGGAGTATAATCAACAAAAACTATATTTTCCGAGTAGCCTGAAAACTCCTCTACGGCTTCCCTGCTGAACTTTCCGATGGCTATTACTCCGTCCAGATCGTTCATTTCATTGGTTATATACCTGTCCCCGTTATTAAATATTGTTATTATCTCAATTTTTCTCCTAAAGCACTCCTTCTCTATTCCCTTTGCAACCGACAAGTAGTATGGGTCACCAAGCTCTTCCTTTTGGGAATACCAATGGATAACACCAATTTTTATTCCTTTGTCAAGCTTCCTGTTTCTTTGCCTTACAGTCTTGTACTGCAGTTCTTCCGCTACTTCAAATACTCTTTTCCTTGTTTCTTCGGTTACGTTAAGGCTGGTATCATGGTTTAGTACTCTTGATACTGTTGCAAGTGATACTCCTGCCAGTTTCGCTATATCTTTCAAAGTAGCCATAAAATTCTCCCTTTCTATCTTTTTTGAACCCTGCTTCCGTAAGGTTCAACTGCAGTACCTTGATATTCAATGGTCCTATCCGTATGGTTGTTTATAAACAGCCATTCCTCGCCATTATAATCCCTCACATATACTTCCAAGCCTTCCGGAGCCTCAATATAACGTATTCCTTTGTCTAAAACAATCTCTTTAGCTATATCTCTTAATACATGGGCATCTACGCCGCCACCTACATAGTAAACCTTCCCTTTACCATACTGGTTGGCTGTAATGCATGCATTTTCCCTATAAAAACCGTCATCATAGCGATAAAGCACATCTGCTGTCACAGGGACCGCTAAATCCCTCCAAACCTTACAGCTGCCTTCCTTCCCGACATATCTGCCAAAACCGGCAATCCGGACTTCCTGTCCTGCCTGTAAAGATTCTGCTTCTTCAATTTTAATTCCTGCTATATCTTTAATGTTGCAGGGAAATATTTTTTTAAAATTAATATTATTATTACGGTCCTTAATGCCCGCCCTAAATGAAAATACTATTATTCCGCCGCTTTCTACGAATTTTTCAAAACGATGGGCAAGCTCCTCATCGATAACTTGCATTACCGGCACAACCAACACTTTATAGCCTTCAAAATCCTTTGCTGTGCTTATCACATCAATGTTTGCATTCAGGCTGTAGAAAGGCGTATATAAGCGGACCAGTTCCCTTGTAAAATCAAACTCAAGGGACTGCTGCTGATAATGCCAGGACCAGATGTTGTCAAAATCATACAAAACGGCGATATCTGATTTTATCTCACTTCTTATTATTTCCTCATATTGAGGAATATCTTTCATAAAAGCCTGAACTTCTTTATATTTACGTCCTTCTTCATTATTCTGATCTATAATTCCGAGGCAGAATTGCTCAGCACCTCTTGTCATTCCCCGCCATCTGAAGAACATAAGGTTCTCACACCCATGTGCCATTGCCTGGTAAGCCCACATCTTTGCCTGTCCCGGCCTGGGCAGGTATCCTATTATATTGTGACCCTGAGCCCCCATCAATTCTTCAACTATCCAATAATTTGCACCCTTCAAGCCGCGGATATAGTCATGGGTCATGGCTATGTGTCCCGGTTCCAGCGGCTCCCTGAGCCCTCCCCATACAGGATAATTGTCGTAAGAGGCAAAATCCAGCATACCTGCTGTCTCGTTCTGGTCATATGCCTTTTCGAAAAAACCTCCGTAAAAATTATGCGTAACTCCCTGATGAGCACCTTTAAGCTTTCTAATCAGGTCAATCTGCAGCCTGGCATATTCATTTACGGAATGGGACCTGAACCTTGCCCAATCCAGCTTTAAAACAGGATTGTGAGTGGTTATTGTCGGCTGAGGAAGAGGGATTTCACCAAAATCATTATAGGTTTGTCCCCAGAAAATTGTACCATATATTTCATTAAGCCTGTTAATATCTTTATACCTGTTCCTCAGGAATTCCCTGAACCCGGACCGGCACTGCCCGCAGTAGCACATATCGCTTCCCTCATGGCCGAGCTCATTGTCAATCTGCCAGGCTATTATGGTTTCCTCACCCTTATAATGGTTAACCAGCCTTTCTACTATTTTTTCAGTGTACTCACGGTAAATAGATGAATTATAGCAATATTGCCTTCTACCTCCGAATACCCTGACATATCCGTGTTCATCCTCGGATAAAATGGACGGATGCTTTGCAGCCAGCCACGCGGGGAAGGTAGCGGTGGGTGTGCCGAACATAACCTTTAAACCGTATTCCTTTGCCCTGGTTATAACCCTGTCAAAGAATGAGAAATCATAATTTCCTTCCGAAGGCTCCATAAGATGCCACGCAAACTCTCCTATGCGGATAATATTTGCCCCCATATCCCTGATGCGGCTCATATCCTCATCCATCATATCCAAATCCCAATGCTCGGGATAATAATCTACTCCAAGATACATTATTATACCTCCCGGGTTGTAGTAAAGGAAAACACTGTCTTATGGCAGTATTTGCTTCCTGCGGTCAGAATAGCAGAATTAAAGTTATCATGGTTAATTCCGTCAGGTTCATATTGTGTTTCAAAGCAGATACCGTCGTACTTGCTTCCCGTTTTACCGTATTTCAGCTTTTCACCGTTTGCAAAGTTATAGGTATAGATTACTGCGCAGGGATAAGTTGTACCGACTGTCATTTTTCTCCCGCTCAGTTCGTCGTACAACTCTATCTGAGACTTTTCATCCTTTAGCATCAATACGCAGTCATACCCGTTGGCAGCCCTCACAGCTTCATAATCACTTTCTATATCCCTGCCTATCAGTTTGCTCTCTCTAAAATCCATAGGCGTATTATCCACTTTTATAAGTTTTCCTGTTGGAATCAGGTTTTTATCTGACTCCAGGAAGTTCTCCGCCTTTACCCTGAGATACTGTTCGGTAACTTTCCGCTTATAGCTGCCTGAAAGATTGAAATAAGTATGGTTCGTCAGGTTGCACAGTGTATTTTTATCGGAAATGGCTTCATATTCTATGGAAAGCTCATTATTTTCGGTCAGTGTATAAGTTACCTTGGCCTCCAGGTTTCCCGGGTAGCCCTCTTCCATGTCCTTGCTCAGATATGTGAATTCCACTCCTGTCTTCGCTTTTCCCTCAAGAAGCCTGTAATTCCACACTTTAAAGCTGAAGCCCTTGTCTCCACCGTGACATTGGCTCACTACAAAATTTCTGTTAAGTTGATATTTTTGTCCGTCTAATGTGAATTCACCGTCTGCAATACGTCCCGCGGTCCTGCCCAATACAGCTCCTATGTACGGCGGATTCTTAATGTAGTCTTCAATGTTTTCATATGTCAGTACTACATTTTCCGCATTGCCTTCCCTGTCGGGAACAAGCAGTTCCACTACAGCAGCTCCATAGTTCAAGAGCTTTACCTCAATACCGTTCTTGTTCTTAAGGGTTATAAGGTAAACTTCCTTCCCGTCCACGTCAAAAACATACCTGACTGCTTCCATTAGACCCACCTTCCTTACTGAACTTATATGAATGGGTTATTTTCCGATTGTTATATACCTTGCGAGTCGTTTAAATTATTTTCTTATAGACTTAATAAACCGTTCAAAAGCCTCAAGTCCTTTGCTGTCCTGTTTGAATACCCCTGCATCAGCAAGAACCCGTTCGAATTTTATCCCTACTTCAAGCTTCAGCACCTCACTGAAATCTATACCGGTATCCGGGTATTTATCTTTCAGGTATAGGAACCAATCCCTGTGCTGTGCCAATTCTTCATAATCTTCAATTTTTTTTGAACCCGAGAGACAATCCTTGAGAAGCTCCAGTTCGTTTACAAGTCTTGCAGGCAGTACTGCTAATCCCATTACTTCAATGAGGCCGATATTTTCCTTTTTTATATGGTGAACATCGCTGTGAGGATGAAAAATCCCCAGCGGATGCTCTTCACTTGTCCTGTTGTTCCGTAGCACCAGATCCAGTTCAAATTTGTCATTTTTAAATCTGGCTATAGGAGTGATCGTATTGTGAGGCTCCCCTTTGCTGTGGGACAGCACGTCAACACTTCCGTCGCTGTATGCCCTCCACTCTTCAAGTACCTTACCTGCAAGCTCCACTAACCTATCCTTTTTCCCGCTTCTGATACGTATGACGGACATCGGCCATTTGACCAAACCGGACTCAACATCCTCAAAACCGTTTATACTAATATTCTTAAGTATAGGGACTTTTTCTATGGCGAACTCATAACGCCCACCCTGAAAATGGTCATGGGACAGGATCGACCCACCCACAATGGGCAAATCGGCATTGGAGCCTACAAAATAATGCGGGAACTTATCCACAAAATCCAGGAGTTTTTCAAAGGTGCCTTTTGTAACTTTCATGGGCTCATGGATCCCTTTAAATATGATTGAATGCTCATTGTAATACACATAGGGAGAATATTGGAAATACCACTCTTCACCGCATAGCTCCAGAGGTATGACCCTATGGTTCTGTCTTGCAGGATGATTGATCCGTCCTGCATACCCTTCATTTTCCTTACATAGCAGACACATCGGATAATCAGCAGATTTTAGATTTTTAGCTGCTGCGATTGCTATAGGGTCTTTTTCAGGTTTCGAAAGATTGATTGTTATATCCAACTCCCCGAATTCTGTACTTGCTTTCCAGCTTAAGTTCTTATCCGTTCTTTCCGTTCTGATATAGTTGGACGCTTTTGACAAGCTGTAAAAATTATCTGTTGCCAATTCAGGGGATACATTGTAATCACTGTAAAATTTCCTTATTACCTCGCTGGGGCGCGGGACAAAGCAGTCCATTATTTTGGTATCCAGAAGGTCCCGGTATGTAACAGTGTTTTGCTCCAGCACCCCGTTTTCATACGCATAGTCCAGAATATTGTCCAGAATGGCCTGGGGATTCTTAAGACCCTGCTTTTCCGCTTCCACATCCTTATAACCGTCCAAACCCAAGACTTCCAAGAGCCTGTTCCGTGCATATATTTCATCTTCTTTAGAAATCAGCTGCTTATCAATGCAATAGTTAATAAGAGACTTTATCTCCTTATATATATTCACCGGCCAACACCCCTTATTTCCCAAACCCCTCAGGATTGTTCCTATGCCATTTCCATGCCGTTGCTATTATATCGTCAACAGTAGTATAGCTTGGATTCCAGCCCAGTTCCTGCTGTGCTTTCCTGCTTGAAGCTATGAGCTTTGAAGGATCTCCTGCCCTTCTTTCAACAACAACCGCCGGTATGGGATGGCCGGTAACCCGTCTTGCTGCTTCTATCATTTCTTTAACCGAAAAGCCTTCTCCGTTCCCCAGGTTATACACAGTACTGTTTGAGCCTCCGCGCAGCTTTTTGAGAGCTAATATGTGGGCATCCACCAGGTCCATCACATATATATAATCTCTTATGCAGGTACCATCATTGGTGTCGTAATCATCACCAAAGATAGTAATTTTTTCACGTCTGTTCAATGGAACCTGAAGTATAAGCGGAATCAAGTGGGTTTCAGGGTTATGATCTTCACCGATAAGTCCGCTTTCATGAGCCCCTGCTACATTGAAATATCTCAACGCAATATATTTTAAACCATAGGCCTCGTCAGCCCATTTCATCATTTTCTCCATAGCGAGCTTGGTTTCCCCATATGGGTTAGTCGGCTCGGTCCTATCTGTTTCCAATATCGGAATATTTTCCGGTTCACCATAGGTAGCTGCTGTTGATGAAAATACAATTCTTTTTACATTGTGCTTCATCATCATTTCAAGCAGGACCTGAGTACCGTGCATATTATTGTCATAATACGCAAGGGGCTCCTTCATGCTTACCCCGACCAATGAATTTGCCGCAAAGTGTATCACAGAGTCTATCTTATTTTCAGCAAACACCTTATCCAAAAAAGCTCTGTCCCTAAGGTCTCCTTTATAAAATTTCGCTTTTTTATGCACAGCATCCACATGGCCTGTTTGTAAATTATCTGCTATAATTACATCCTCACCCTTGTCTATCAGTCCGTAAACACAATGGGAGCCAATATAACCCGCTCCACCAGTTACTAATACTGCCATTCCGTTACCTCCTAAAAATACTTTTCACTGATTCTACCCTGTATAATGTCCGACAATGTACAACAAGAGGCAGTTCTTAAGGAAAACTACCTCTTGTACATATAATACTATAATTGTCCCGCTCCGTCACCTATGGAAGCTACATAAAAGTCAGCCTTATAGCCTATTTTATCCTCATATTCCTTCCCTACTTTTTCTATGAATTCAGGGATTCTGTCGTTATAAACCAGGCTTACTGTACAGCCGCCAAATCCGGCTCCGGTCATTCTCGAACCTATTGCGCCATTTTTCCATGCCGCTTCTACCAGAGTGTCCAGTTCAACACCCGTAACCTCATAATCATCCCGCAGTGAAATATGAGATTCGTTCATCAGCTTTCCGAATAAGTCTATTTGCCCATTATTCAAGGCATCTACAGCCTTTATTGTCCTCTGGTTCTCATAAACCGCATGTTTTGCACGCCTTTTATGCACCTCATTATGTATAAGATGCTTGTAATTTTCAAAAACCTCTTCTGACAGGTCGCCCAAAGACGATATGTTCAATTGCTTTTTTAAGGCTGCAAGAGCACTCTCACATTCGCTGCGCCGTTCATTATACTTTGAAACAGCTAAGCCACGGCGTTTGTTTGTATTTGCAATGACTATGGATATTTCCTCAAGCTTCAGGGTTACGTATTCATATTTCAGTTTATTCGTATCCAATAATATTGCATGATCTTTTTTCCCCATCCCACATGCAAACTGGTCCATAATTCCGCAGTTTACGCCGTTGAAGGTATTCTCAGACCGCTGGCTGAGCTTAACCATTTCTATCATATCGATATCCATATTGAACAATACTTTAAGCGCCACACTGGTAACCAACTCGATAGATGCACTGGATGACAGCCCGGCTCCATTTGGAATATTACCTGAGAAAAACATTTCAAAGCCTTTGTCAATGTTGTATCCTGCTTCTTTGAAGGTTTTCGCAATCCCTATGGGATAATTTGCCCAATCCCGTCCTTTATCATAAACCAGATTGTTTATACTGGTCTCTATTATTCCGAAGCTCTCAAAGTTTTTTGAATACAATCTGATTGTTGCATCCTCCCGCTGTCTGGCGGCAGCATAGGTGCCAAAGGTTAAGGCACAGGGAAAAACATGGCCTCCATTATAGTCAGTATGCTCGCCAATCAGGTTAACCCTGCCCGGAGCAAAGAATGTGAGAATCCCCTTCTTTCCACCAAATACCGTACTAAAATCCTTTACCAAACTATCTAAAATCATTATAAGCACCTCTAAAAATAGCGCATGCAGGGTCAAACAACATATACAGCCACTATTTCTTCTTTATATACTTCCTTGTATCTATTGCTACTGAAGTAATTATTATCAAGCCCTTGATTATGTACTGCAGGTATGGGTTAACACCTATAAACGCCAAGCCGTAATTAATAACCTGGAATATCAGAACTCCTATTACAACCCCTCCTACAGTACCGATACCACCGCTGAAGGAAACACCGCCCACTACGCAGGCTGCTATAGCATCCAACTCATACATGTAACCGGTATTGTTGGTAGCACTTCCCACACGGCCTGCTTCCAAAGCACCTGCAAATCCATACATAGCCCCTGCCAGCGTATATACAATCAATAAGGTCTTTACAAGGTTTACGCCTGATACAACTGCGGCTTCAGGATTGCCGCCTACAGCAAATATGTTTTTCCCAAAACGGGTCTTATTCCATAGAATCCATATAACCACCGTTGCAATGGCAGCATATATAACCAGGTATGGTACCAGGAATCCGCCTATGTTGAAGCTGCCCTGGGCAAAATTCATAAATCTTTCATCAAGACCGCCTATAGGCTGTGCTCCATAGGGAGGACGGTCAAAGTATATTGAATTGACTCCGTATATTATAATCATTGTACCCAATGTGGCAATAAACGGAGTAACATGAAGCTTTGCCACAATAAAGCCGTTGATTAAACCGAATATAGCACACACAACCGCAACCAGCAGTATTGGCAATATAACCGGCAGTTGCGGTAAATTGGGGTACATACGATATACATACTCAGGTGCCTGCAACAGTGAAGCACTTATTACAGCAGCCAAACCAACCATACGGCCGGCAGAAAGGTCTGTACCCTGCGTGACTATGAGGCCGCCTATACCCAAAGCAATTATTATACGGGTTGATGCCTGTGCTAATATATTACGAAAATTAAGTACTGTGACAAAATCTGGGGAGATGACAATTATCACTGTTAAAAGAACCAGAAGTATAACAACTATTGCATTATTCATCACCCATGCCAAGCAGTCTTTCATTTTCATATTCTTAAGTTTCGTTTTCATGTTTTTAGTTTTGTTCAAGAATGGACTAAACACCTTTAATCACTCCTTATCCTAAAGATACTTTGCTGACAATCGCAAAATTTCTTCCTGACTGGTATTCTTGGCCTCCACTATTCCGGCGACCCGTCCGTTACTCATAACCAGAATCCTGTCAGCTATTCCCAAAAGCTCCGGCATCTCCGAAGAAACCATTATGATTCCCTTACCCTTATTGGCAAGGTCAATCATCAGTTGATAGATCTCATATTTTGCTCCGACGTCGATACCACGAGTCGGCTCGTCCAGCATCAGAACCTCCGGCTGGGTGAGCAGCCACCGCCCCAGGATTACCTTCTGCTGGTTTCCGCCGGATAATGAGTTGATTATTGTCCTCTGCGAGGGAGTCTTTACACTCATACTATCAATTACCCATTTGGTATCTTCCTTAGTTTTAGAATCGTCAAGAAATCCTGTCCTTTTAATATATTTATCCATGTTGGCGATAGTTGAATTAAAGTTAATGTTTAGCGCCCCGAATATTCCAGTCGTGCGGCGCTCCTCAGTAAGCATCGAAAATCCATTCTTTATGGCTTGCTGAGCGGATTCGTTCTTAACCTCCTTGCCATACAGGTATACCTTTCCGGATTTTATATGCCTTACACCGAATAATGCTTCAACAATGTCCGTCCGTTTTGAACCTACCAGGCCTGCCAATCCTAGGATTTCTCCCTTTCTAAGCTCAAAAGAAACGTCATTTATTGAAGGCTGATGTGCGGCAGTCAGATTCTCAACCTTAAGAATCGTTTCTCCTGGTTTATTGGTCTTTTCTGGGAAACGGTTGGTGAGATCACGGCCTACCATGAGTTTGATAATTATATCTGTTGTAAGCTCCCCGGCAGGTTTGGTCGCAATCCACTTACCGTCACGCATTACTGTAACCTCGTCGGAAATTTTCAATATTTCCTCCATCTTATGGGATATATAGATTATTCCTACCCCTCTATCCCTTAGGGACCTGATAATCTTGAACAGGTGGTCTACTTCCTTTTCTGTAAGGGAAGAAGTAGGTTCATCCATAACGATTATTTTGGAATTATATGAAACAGCCTTTGCAATTTCAACCATTTGCATTTCAGAAACTGTTAATTTGCCTACCTTCATACGTGGATCCAGTTGTATATCCAGTTCCTCGAAAATCTTTTTTGTATCCACATACATTTTTTCTTCATCAATAAAAAGCCCTTTTTTCGGATAGCGGCCAAGCCAGATATTATCCATAATATTACGCTGCTTTACCTGGTTAAGCTCCTGGTGCACCATTGATACACCATGGTCCAAAGCTTGCTTTGCAGACAGAAAGTTTACTTTTTTTCCTTCCAGGTAAATTTCTCCGCTGTCAGCATGGTATATTCCGAACAGACATTTCATCAAAGTAGACTTGCCCGCTCCGTTTTCCCCCATCAGGGCATGTACGGTACCTGCGCTTACCCTGAGCTGTACATTGTCCAACGCCTTTACACCGGGAAATTCCTTGGAGATATTCTTCATTTCAAGCAAATACCTGTCATTACTATTCATAGGCTACACCCCATTCCATATGGCTATCTGAAAAACAAGGATGCATGCTCATGCATCCTTGTTTCAATTATAACGAGTAGGAACATATATTGCACATTAATTTTTCATGCTCCGTAAACAAGTTTCATAAAAGGCCTCCTTGACCGTTAAAATGCTTTAATAGAGGCCTTTTATATAGTACTAATTGTTAAATTTTTCTATTGCTTATTTGTATGCTTCTTCAGCTATATTCAGGTTATCCTTAGTAATCTGAACGTATGGTACACGAACAGCTTTCTTGTCATCCAGCTTCCACTGTGTTCCATCCAAAGGATCCTTGCCGTTAGCTGCATTTATAGCAAGCTCTGCTGTAGCTGCACCCTGGTTCTTAGCGTCGTTAAGTACTGTACCAAGCATCAGACCGCTCTTTATCTGCTCTAATGCATCAGGAATAGCATCAACGCCTACAACCGGCATGTATTTGTCGCCTGTGAAGTATCCGTTTGCCTTCAAGGACTGTATAGCACCAAGTGCCATAGCGTCGTTGTTGCAGATAACCATTTCTATCTTATCGCCATGCTTAGCAATCCAAGCATCCATTAATTCCTTGCCTTTTACGCTGTCCCACATACCGGTCTGGAGTTCCAACTGTTCAACCTTTATGCCTGCCTTTGTAACTTCGTCAACTGCAAACTTGGTTCTAGCTTCTGCATCCGGATGTCCGGGTTCGCCCTTTAAGAGAACATACTGCATTACGCCGTCGCCGTTCTTGTCGAACTTCGGATTTGCTTTCCATGCATCAACTATTACCTTACCCTGCATTACGCCGGATTCAGAAGAAGTAGTACCAACATACCAAGCTTTGTCGTAGCTAGCCAGTACATCAGCATTTGGTTCCTTGTTGAAGAATATAACCGGAATATTAGCAGCTTTAGCCTTTGAGACGATAGTTGGTGCTGCCTGAGGGTCAACCAGGTTGATTGCCAACGCTTTAACACCCTTTGAAATCATCATGTCAACCTGTTCGTTCTGAGTTGACTGATTGTTCTGGGAGTCGTTCATTATAAGCTCTGCTTTGCCTTCTGCACTTTTTTCAACTGCTCTTCTTACAAAGGACATGAAGTTGTCGTCATACTTATAGATTGTTACACCGATTGTAGGATTACTTGCCGCCGGAGCTGCTGTTGCCTCTCCTGCTGCCGGAGCTACCGGTTTTGGAGCACATGCTGCCAGTGATAATACCAGTGTCAATGCGAGTACCAATGCTATCAGTTTTTTCACTATACTTCCCCCTTAAATTTTTTACTCAGGACATTCGCAAAAGCGCTTCCTTTATAATTCGAATTTACTAAAATTTTAGTCAGTTGTCAATATAATTTTTTTAAGGTATAATTAATAATAACAAAATCCGCGTATGCTGTATGTATTGATTTATCAAGCTTTGTCAAGATTTGGATTTTGTTGTAGAAGCCGGCGCATGTCATTATTTTACATTTTTCATAGTCTTAAAAACTATTCTTTTAAAAAATCAATAGCTTTTTTCGGTAAAATTTTAGTAAAACTCTGTACTTTTTTATGCTTTTAGGGTAATAATTTAAGAACATATATTTAAATCAAATACTTGATAAAAAAGTCCTATATTAAAATATTTTTTAACGGTCAAGGAAGACTTTTATGAAATGCATTTAACGGAAAGTATTACATTAAGGAAATCTAGACTTTCCTATGCATTATAAAAAAATGCAGCTTCTGCTGAAAAAACGTTAGCCTCACCACGAAATATTTACGCTCAGGCTATGGTCTTTATACCAAATATGCTGTAAAAGGAGGACAATCGCTGTGCGTGAAATTTATAAGGACCGTTCCCGCACCCCGGAAGAGAGGACAAGGGATCTTCTTAACAGAATGAATATTGAGGAAAAGGTAGGTCAAATGTGCCAGATTGACGGCAGACAGAATCCCGAAGCCTGGATTTTTGAAAAGCATGTAGGTTCTTTTCTCCATGTCACCGGTGATGAACCCGTCCGGCTGCAAAAGCTGGCTGCACAAACAAGGCTTGGTATACCCATACTGTTCGGCATTGATGCAATCCATGGCCATACCTTTCAAAGCGGTGCTGTTGTATTTCCTTCCCAGCTTGCAATGTCTTGCAGCTGGAACCCTGAGCTTTTGGAAGAAACAGCACGTATAACGGCAAAGGAAGTAATATGCACAGGGCTGCATTGGACCTTTTCTCCCGTACTCTGCATAGGCAGGGATTCCAGGTGGGGGCGCACTGGTGAGACCTTCGGCGAAGACCCGTACCTTGTCGGCGTATTTGCTGCCGCTATGATCAAGGGTTACCAAGGTAAAAACCTATCAGACCCCTATAGCATATTGGCATGCGCCAAGCATTTTGCTGCCTATGGTGAAACCCTGGGAGGCCGTGACTCATCTGAAGCCGATGTTTCAGAGCGAAAGCTCCGTTCTATATTCCTTCCCCCTTTCAAAGAAGCTGTCAAAGCCGGTTGTGCAAGCTTCATGGCCGGTTATAACGCTATAGACGGTATCCCCTGCTCAGCAAACAGTTGGCTCCTGAAAGAAGTGCTGAAGAAGGAATGGGGCTTTGAAGGCTTTGTAGTCACAGACTGGAATAATCTAGGCTGGCTGCATGAAACGCAAAAGGTAGTCCCGAGCCTGAAAGATGCTTGTGAGCTGGCCCTGTTGTCCGGTAATGATATGATGATGTCTACTCCAGGTTTCTATGAGGAAGCTTTGGCCCTCACAAAAGAAGGTATTATAAAGGAAGAACTTTTGGATGCCGCCTGCAGTCGCATACTTAAGCAAAAATTCAGACTGGGGCTGTTTGATGACAAGCGTTTCCCAGATTCACATCATGCAGCTTCCATCATGGGCTGTGAAGAACACAGGAAGGCAGCCTACGAAACAGCTCTTCAATCAATAGTTCTTTTAAAAAATGGCAATAATATCCTGCCGGTATCAAAGGCCGTAAAAAGGATTGCGTTAGTCGGACCTAACTGCGATAATATAGAATCCCAGCTTGGGGATTGGTGTTTCGGAGCAAGGGATCTCTATCGTGCAGATGTTTCCACCTTGAGCTACCACCCCGAATATGATACAAGTCCGGTTGTCACTATACTGGAGGGGATCAGGAAACGTGCAGGGGAGAATGTTCAAATAGTCTATGAGAAGGGCTGTGATATATTGGATGATACCATGCAGGACATTCAAAAAGCAGTAAGAATAGCACTGGAATCCGATATTGTAATAGCAGCAGTCGGGGATACCCTGGCACTAAATGGGGAAACCCGGGACAGGGCAGACCTTAATCTGACAGGAGCCCAGCAGCAGCTCCTCGAAGCACTTAAGAAGACAGGAAAACCCCTTGTGGTAGTGCTGATCAACGGGAAGCCCCTTACCGTTCCATGGATAAAAGAAAACGCGGATGCAATACTTGAAGCCTGGAACCCCGGGATGGAAGGCGGAAATGCAATAGCTTCAATACTCTTCGGAGACTACAATCCATGTGGAAAGCTTACTATTTCCTTTCCACGCCATATAGGCCAGCAGCCTGTATATTATAATCAGTTTCCCGGCTGGCACGGCGGAAGATATGTTGAAATGACTGCTGAGCCATTGTTTCCTTTTGGATTCGGCCTGTCTTACAGCAGCTGCAAATACTCGAATTTGAGAGTTTCTTCGACAAAGTTAAGCGAAAACGACGAACTTCATGTATATGTTGATGTAGAAAATACCGGAAAATATGAAGGAACAGAAATTGTTCAGTTGTATGTGAATGATGTTTACAGCTCAGTTACTACCCCTGTTAAAGAATTAAAAGGCTTCACACGCATAACTTTGAAACCCGGGGAAAAGGGCACGGCGGAAATCAGGCTTCCGTTATCTTCTCTTGCTTTGGTAGACAAGGACTGCAAAACAGTTGTTGAACCGGGAGAATTCAAAATAATGGCGGGCGGTTCTTCCAGGGATGAAGACCTGCTGATAACAGCTGTTGAAGTCGGCCGCGCATAGAACTCGTTACCGATTATATGATAATACAAATCAAAATTCGTGGTATAATTAGTCATATGAATCATCATAAAGGAGGAAAAGCATGAAATTTGATGCACTGATGTACCACTATCCTTCCAGGAGAAATGTCATATATGGTAATAAAGGCATGGTAGCCACATCCCATCCCCTTGCTGCACAAGCGGGATTAGATATAATAAAAAAAGGCGGTAATGCAATTGACGCTGCCATTGCGACAGCGGCGTGCCTGACTGTTGTTGAGCCTACTTCAAACGGGATTGGCGGAGACGCCTTTGCCATTGTATGGTCGGAAGGAAAGCTTCACGGGCTGAATGCAAGCGGACCCGCTCCAGCATCCATATCCCTTGATGCAATAACAAAGTCAGGACACCGGAGTATTCCAAAGTATGGGTGGATACCGGTAACAGTTCCCGGCGCTCCATCTGCCTGGGCTGCCCTTTCAAAGCGCTTCGGAAGGCTCCCCCTTGCAGAGGTTATGGCCCCGGCCATAATGTACGCCGAGGAAGGCCATCCCATAGCTCCAAATGTTGCAAAAGCATGGCAAAAAGCTTATGAGCTCTATCAACTTGCTTTAAAGGATGAGGCCTTTAGCCATTGGTTTAGGACTTTTGCTCCCAACGGGAGAACACCCAGGGCCGGTGAAATATGGAGCTCCGCAAATCATGCCAAAACCTTGCAGACTATTGCGGAGACAAATGCAGAAGCCTTCTACCGCGGAACACTGGCAGAAAAAATCGATGCGTTTTCCAAAGCCTATGGGGGATATCTCAGAAAAGAGGATTTGGAGGGGTTTCGTCCGGAATGGGTGGATCCTGTACATATTAATTACAGGGGCTATGACGCGTGGGAAATACCTCCAAACGGTCATGGAATAGTCGCTTTAATGGCTTTGAATATACTTAAGGGTTTTGACTTTTCGGAGAAAGAGGCTGTTGAAACATACCACAGGCAGCTGGAAGCAATGAAACTGGCTTATGTTGACGGAGAAAAATACATAGCAGACCCAAAAAATATGGGAGTAACTGTTGAGGAGCTTCTTTCAGAGGAATATGCTTCGGAAAGAAGGAAATTGATTACTGGCGAAGCAATGATGCCAATGCCCGGCAAGCCTTCAAGAAGCGGTACCGTATACCTGGCTGCGGCTGACGGTGAAGGCAACATGGTTTCTTATATCCAGAGCAATTACATGGGCTTCGGCTCCGGTCTTGTGGTCCCGGATACAGGTATCAGCCTTCACAACAGGGGCTGCAACTTTGTACTGGATCCGGCTCACGACAACTGCCTGGAGCCTGGGAAAAAGCCTTATCATACAATAATTCCGGGATTTCTTACAAAGAACGGCAAACCGGTAGGTCCTTTCGGTGTAATGGGAGGCTTTATGCAGCCCCAGGGCCATGTCCAGGTTGTAATGAATGCCGTTGATTTTCATATGAACCCCCAGGATTGTCTGGATGCTCCAAGGTGGCAGTGGATAGACGGCAAGACCGTGGAGGTTGAACAAAGCTTTCCGGGAGATATTGTACGGGATTTACAGGAAAAAGGCCATGATATTAAGGTAAACCCGAATTCCGGCAGCTTCGGAAGAGGACAGATTATCTGGAGGCAGGAAAATGGCGCATTGGTAGGAGGCACAGAGCCAAGAACAGACGGTACAGTTGCGGTTTGGTAAGCTTTAATGCGATAGGGTACCATAATAAGAGCAGCCATGTATAGCATGGCTGCTCCTTCTTATCTTGCTATACTATAAGCCTTTTAATCCGATGTCCCGATTTTCCTGCTGAGTAAATAATCATGAAGCTTTTCAAATAACAGGCCGCCTATGAACCACACCGGAATGAAGCTAAGGGTTATTATTCCGTCGATTGAGTATGGCCCTATACCGTAATTCCATGGGCAGCGCCCTAAAAACTCCTTGAGAATGCCCCCGGTGACGTATTCAATTGCAAATATGATTATGGTATATACACCTCCCCTTATCACAACCGGAGCATTTCTTATATTGTCATGTATAGGTTCGAGAAATATCATAAGACCGTATATCGGAAACATCCATATATATGTCTGGGAACGCATGGTCAAATCACCGCTTAGAAGTGAGCCGATGCCTGTAAATAGTGTTTCTGCAATCCAGCCTACAAGCCCATATATAAAAAAACGTGTTTTCATATAGTTATTTTTTGCACTGAGCAGCAAAAAATTCACTGAAAACACGTTTATATGCAGCCTGCTTCTACCTCAGCTCATCCAGGTCAGGCTGATCGAATATAAATTTCTCACCATCATTTATCATAATAAAAGGTATCCCTACCGTACCTTTATTTTTTATCTCTGCAAATTCCGGCCTGCTGTCCCTGAGCTTCAGGTACCTTTTTAGATTTACCATGCTTTCTGTAATATCAATAAATGCAAATTCTATTCCATTCGTAGAAAGAAACTCTTTCATAGGTCCACAGTCCCCTCAAAGCTTGCTGCCGAACACAGTTATTTTTTTCATATAAGTACCTCCTGTAATTAATTTTATATATCAGCTGCCTGATATCCGCTATCTTATTTCTTTGGCAAATATCATAACTGGCTTGTTACCTTTAAAGCTATAAGAGCAGGCAGTCCATCCGCCTTTTGAAAAACGGTTGCCTATTTGCACTGTCACATCTTTTATTCCGTCACCGTTGGAATCATTAGAAAACAGGTAATCCTTGCGGTTGCTATATATAAGTCCATAATTGTATTTTGGGGTAATAATATTGTATTTACCGGACTTGTTATCCACAATTATAAGTGCTACCTGATCTACGTTAAATTCATCAGTAGTGTTTTCATGGCCTACAAGAACCACTTCATCAGCAACTTTATCCCCATTTATGTCATATGTAAGGTGGTCAATTACATAAAAGCCCTTTCCAAGTTTAGTTTTCTTGAGCAAATTCTCTTCAAAGGTCAGTATGCTTATGAATTTTTTATTTGAGCTTATATTTTTAAAATATTTTTCTGTTTTGGCTTTGTCTTTATACGATTTATCATATTTTATCGCCAGTTCCAGGTCTGTCAAAGCTTGTGGAACTTTTTTCAGCATCGAATAAGCACTTGCACTTGAGTAATATACTTTGGCATACTGTTCGTATTCATAGGGCACCAAATGCCTTTTAAATTCATTGAACCATTTGGAGGCTTCATTGTATTTCTTCAGTTCCATTAATGCCAGGCCTTTGTTCATGCCATACTCAAACTCATAATAATAACCGCTTTCTGCAATGAGCTTATCATAGCACTTAATGGCCTCACTGTAGCGTTTCATCTGATATAATGCTTCAGCTTTATACCTCAGTAGATAATCGGAGTTCATCCTCAAAAACTCTGCGTTTTTGGACTGCAGCGCTTTGTCATAGAAAGTTACAGCATCATTATATCTTTTTAAATTTATCAATAAATAATCTGCCTTTTTAAGATATAGCATATCGTCATTAGGTATTGCCTTTATAGCCGCATCATAAACATCAGCTCCATCGCTGCCTCTTCCAAGGCTGTTCAATGCATAAGCTTTGTAGTCATAGGCCAACTCACACTTGGGGTCCAGAGCTATAATCTCGTCCAACACCCCCAAAGCCCTTTCCTCACTTTCCTTAACAGGTAAAGTACGATAAAGCAGGTTTTCAACTTGTTGCAGAAGCTCTTGCACTGTTTTGCTTGAGTCATCGGCATTAACTGTAAAGAGGCTTAATGCTATAAAAATTGTTGTGGTTATTAGTATAATTCTTTTCATAAATTCCTCCTTCATAAATTTATTGTCTTATCCTACCACTATTATAATATAAATTCCATGCCTTATACAGCCTGTTATCCCAATTGGCAATATTTACCACACGGTCTGAAAATATTTGTAAGTAATTTGATTCCTTTTTCGTCTATAAAAACATAACCTTGAGATTGTGTTCAATATTTCTAATTACATAAGTTTTGTACAAACAAGTTCATAAATATCGTCTGGTGAAGACAATGTGTTACTGTGATTCATAAATAGCTGACGATGAATGTTTTGAAGCTGATCTACACTATCTTTATCCATACGATTCAGTACAGTATTTATTTGAGATTGGTCTGGAAAATGCTCCATTTCCAGCATATTTGCAGCAAGTATTTCAGGGCCTAATACTTCGTTTATATCTTTGGTCGATTTGCAACCCATGATGATAGAAGCTAAAATTGTAGTCAGTTTCTGGTAAACAGAGTAATGTACTTTTTTCATCTTTAGCTTGAAAGCTTGTAATGGTGCGAAAAAAATCAATATCCAATGCAAACTGTAATACGGAAGCCAGCCAAGTGGAAGTAGTCTCCATCTTGAAATCACTCGTTGAAATTGTTATCCTATTCATGGGTAATACCGCTTTTCAATTAGTGTGTTTGGTTGACTTACTACTTTGACAGGCATCGGTATTACCCTTTATGTATTTATTGGATAGTTTACCATGGCAATTGTATGCAATCACTTATTGTTTGTTTGTACGAAATCTAGGTAATTAAAATCTAATGTTGCTTTAAAAAAGCTATAATATTTATTCTCTACAATTAAGAGCATAAGGACTTAAAGCAAACTATACTATAGTAAGGAGTTGTATATTACCTCATGAATCACAAACATATTTACCTGGTTTTCTCAAAAACGGGTACATGGCTTTCAAAGACAATAAATCTTTTTTGTGAAGCCAAGTATGTACATACTTCCATAAGCTTTGACAGCAGCTTTACAAAGATGTATTCCTTCGGCAGGGTCGACCCAGACAACCCTTTTTCGGGAGGCTTCGTGGAGGAAAACCTTTATGAGGGTGTATATAAAAAATTTTCATGCTGTGAATGCTTGATTTACAGAGTCAGAATCACAGAAGAGCAATACAG
>JBLNDG010000234.1:0-20641 GCA_050261415.1 Caulobacteraceae bacterium
AGACTATAAGCCCGGTTGTTGATAACAACTATAATCTCATTACAGTTCCTACAGAAAGATATACTGCACAAGAGGGCGAAACCCTTGCTGCAATAGCAAAGAAGCTTAAAAAGAATCTGGATGATTTATATGCAGTAAACAATATACAGGCTAAAGACAAATTTAAGCCTCTATATGGTGGAAGAATCATATTGATTCCTAAGGAACAGACTGTAAAGAAAGTAAGCCTTTTGAGTGCTACTGATTTCCACGGTTCATTGGCTGAATCAGGAAAGAACCCTGGTATGGCAAAGTTGGTTGGCTATATGAAGGATCAGGAAAGGCTTAACAAGAATGGAACATTGATACTATCAGCAGGGGATATGTTCCAGGGAAGCGCAGATTCCAACCTTATGTATGGTCAGCCGGTAGCAGTCACTATGAATACTGCAGGCTTTGATGCAATGGTATTGGGAAATCATGAGTTCGATTGGGGCCTTGATAAACTCAAGGAAAGAATGGCTCAGTCCAATTTCCCGTACCTCGCTGCAAACCTTGTTGAAAAGTCAACAGGAAAAGTTCCTGATTTTGTAAAACCATATATAATTGTAAACAAAAATGGTGTGAACGTAGGAATAATCGGTATAGTAACTCCTGAAACTGCAACAAAGACAAAACCGGATCTCGTTGCACCTTATGATTTCAAGAATCCCGCAGAGGTTGTAAACGCTCTTGCTCCTGAGGTAAGAAAAGCTGGCGCTGATGTTGTTGTAGTATTATCACACCTTGGCGCATTTCAGGACAGCAAAACCGGCGTGATAACAGGTGAAGCTGCAGATCTGGCAAAGGCCGTAACTGGTGTTGATGCGATAATTGCCGGACATACACATCTTACTGTATCCGGTACAGTCAACAATATTCCGATAGTAGAAGCCTACTATAACGGCAGGTCTGTAGGCCATATAGACATATACTTTGATACAAAGGCTAAGAAGGTTGTTGAAGCAGTTCCTTCAGTTGACGGTAATGTAATAAAGGCTACAGCAGATACGGCTATTGCTAAATATTTGAATGATCTGCAAACAATTATAGGACCTATAAAGAATGAAGTAATCGGTAAAGCAACAGCTGCTTTCCCGCACAGCCCGAAGGATACTCAGACAACACTCCTTGGCAACTGGGCTTCAGATGTTATGAGGAAAGTAACAAATTCAGATGTGGCATTCCAGAACGGCGGCGGCTTAAGAAGAGATCTGCCGGCTGGAGACATTACAATGGGATTGATGTATGAGATAATGCCTTTCGATAATACACTCTTTACATTTGAACTGACAGGTGCACAGGTAAAGGCAGCAGTCGAGCACGGCATTATGTCCACAGAAATGAATCCGGGACAGTTCTCAGGCTTGACGGTTCAGTACGATTCAAAGAAACCCGCAGGACAGAGAATAGTAAAGATTACATTGTCTAATGGAAAACCATTAGTTGACACCCAGCTCTACAAGGTTGTTACAAACGACTTCCAAGCAAGCGGTGGAGACAATTATACAATGTTCAAAGAAGGCAAGAACCCTAAGGATACGTCTATTCCTGTAAGGGATGTTCTGGTTAACGAAATAAAGGCTAAAGGCACTATAAGCCCTGTTGACGATGGCAGACTAACAGATATAAACAAGACCAGCATGGTATTCGACAGAATCGCTGCATAACATAAACAAAAGATAAGGGAAGGCGGAAGCCTTCCCTTATCTTTTGTCCTGGTCATACTCTAAAGCAAGGACAGGAAATTATAGTCGAAAAAGATATTTATTTGACAAAAAGGAGGAAATAGGAATAATATGTAGAATATAATAGTTACCTAACACAAGGAGGCACAGCAATGAACGTAGAATACATAAATCCATTCATTAATGTATCGGTCAATCTTGTACAGACGGTTTGCGGCGTAAATGCCACTAGAGGGCAAATTTTCATAAAAACCTCGCCTTTTATGGCAGAAAGTGTAGTAATAATTATCGGTATTGCAGGTGAGTTCAGGGGACAGGTGTTCTTCAGCATGGATGAGGCTACAGCTTGCAAAATAGCATCTGCTATGATGATGGGTATGGAAGTTAAAGCGCTGGACGAAATGGCTAAAAGTGCGATTGCTGAACTTGGCAATATGATAATGGGAAATGTATCTACTGAATTCTACAACAATGGAATAAAAATAGATATTACCCCGCCTACCGTATTAGTGGGCACAGACATGGCTGTTTCTACCAAGGGCATGAAGACTATATGCGTTCCGCTTGAACTGGAGAATGTCGGAAGGATTGACATTGATGTCGCTGTAACTGAATAACAGATAACCAAATGTAAGAACGAAAAAGGCAAATTTGTTGAGCAATGTGTAACATGAAAGAAAACAAATTTGTTTTTTTGTTTTTGTTTGAATAATGGGCAGCATAATACTTGCCATGCATACTTAGGCATGAACTGATTGACAATATTAGTTGGATGCAGGCGGGATTATACTTGTCCGGCAATTTATATTACTGTATGATATATATGGAGAAATTAAAAGAATATAAAAGCAACAAAACTAAAGATCGGGGATGTTAATTTGAGTCTTAATATTGTACTGGTTGAACCCGAAATACCGCAGAATACCGGGAATATTGCAAGAACTTGCGCAGCAACGGATTGCAAACTCCATCTTGTCAAGCCCCTTGGGTTTTCTGTTGATGACAAGCACCTGAAAAGGGCAGGACTGGATTATTGGAGCCTGGTGGATATAAACTATTATGATTCCTTTGAAGAACTGCAGGAAAAATACAGCGGCGGCTTATTCTACTACTCTACTACCAAGGGGAAACAGAAGTATACCGATGTAATCTACAGAAAGGACTGTTTTATTGTATTCGGAAAAGAAACGGCAGGACTTCCAAAACCGCTTCTTGAAAAGAATGCCGAATACTGTGTCAGGGTCCCGATGATAAGTGAAGCTCGTTCGCTGAACTTGTCCAATTCAGTGGCTGTTGTAGTTTATGAAGCTTTAAGGCAAATAGGATTTCCCGGCATGGTTTAGTTATCAAGCAATTGGAGGAATGTATATGGCGATAAGGATAATAACAGATTCAATATGCGATGTTCCAAAGAAATATGTAGAAAGGTATAATATTAAAGTTATACCTTTAACTGTACATTTTGGAGACGAGTCATACATAGACGGGATAGACCTGACATTGGAAGAATTCCTGAAGAAGCTGGAAACAGCAGACGTGCTCCCCACAACTTCCCAGGTGCCTCCGGTCGAGTTCTTTGAAGCTTTCAAAGAAGGAACCATGAGAGGGAATGAGGTCATTGCCATATTGGGTTCCTCGCAGTTAAGCGGTACATACAATTCTGCAGTTATGGCCAAGGAGCAGCTAAACGATACCAGTGTTCATGTAATTGATTCAAAGGGGATTACTCTTGGTGCAGGTATGTTGGTTATAAAAGCGGCGCAGTTGGCAGAGGAAGGTTTGTCTGCTGAAGCAATTGTAGAAAATATCGAGTCAAGCAAATCAAGGATGGAGCATTTTATTATACTTGATACACTAAAATATCTGCACAAAGGGGGGAGGCTGTCATTATCAGCTTCAGTACTGGGTTCCATACTCAATATAAAGCCTGTTTTAACAGTAAAAGACGGCAAGCTTGAGCTTTTTGAAAAATCGAGAGGAATAAAAAAAGCAATTACAGCAATACTTGATAGAATAAGGGATAATGGCTGGTCTCTGGACGGAAAAGTCATTGGTATCAACCACATAGCTGACTTGGAGCACATGAAGCTGCTTGAAGAAGAAATAAGAGCCGAGTATAAAGTAAAAGAAATAATATACGGAGAGGTCGGTTCTGTGGTAGCCACCCATGGAGGACCAGGGGCAGTGGCTTTTTATTTCGAAAACTAGTTTGAAATATTGGGAGGGTGGACTTTTTATGAAATCAAATTGGTGAAAGGGGAAACACCGCGTACATAAGACCTACCTTTGCAAGACAGGTAGTCGATAAAATCAGGGAAAAGGGAGGAAAGCCCTTCCTTACCGACAGCAACACCTTTATTGATGCAACAAGACAGTTAACATACGGTGAGGAGATAGGCATGGGGCACAGGGACTACGAGCTGATAAAAATTTGACAATTCCAACAATTTAAACTATATTAATTATGTGTTGAAAATCAAAAATATTACTTGAATAGATAATTTAAATAATATATAGTTAAATTATAGAAAAAGTAACTATTGAAAAATTTTTAACGACCAAGGTTACTTTTCTTGAAACGCATATACGGAAAATTTGTTTAAGGTGAATTGATATTTTTCCTATGCGTTATAGAAAAACTCTTTATTGTATTTTTATTAACAACTACGGTAAGTTTTCCTGAGATGCACGACGGAAAGTTTGATTAAGGTAGATTTTATCTTTCCTGTGCATTTTAGAAAAGTTTATATTGAAAATTATTTAGCAACCTTAAAATGAATATTGCGGGTGATGGTTTTCGGGAGAGACCTGTAAAGGCGCCGAAGGAATAAGTCATTGAATACAAGCTCGATGACGAAGCTCTCAGGCAAAAGGACCGGAAGCCGGACGCACCTCTGGAAAGCGAAAGCACCGAAGGATCAACTCGATAGAGGAATGTGACTTCCTTTTTCGAAGAATATCTCAGGTTTAGGAACAGAGGTAGAGGCTTTGTCTCTGCCCCTGTTTTTTTGTTGCAACGATTAATAAAATCTATTTAGTAATAAGAATTACATGGCATTTGGAGCCTGGCTTTAAAAATCAACATTAACCGCTTCGGAGGGATAAAACTGTATAAGAAACTTATAGTATTCACAAACAATGAACTGGTAAGGGAGAAATACAGCAGCAGACTGGATATAACCTTTGTAGATGGGCAATATATTGATGTGCTGAAACTTGTGCGGGATATGGTGCACAAGGGCTGCAAGGTTGTCACTCATCCGCTGGCGGGGAGTATAAAGCCAAATGAAACTCCATACAGAAGCATTATAATTGAAGAAGGAATGTCATTGGATGTTAATTCTTTAACGATCATTGAAAGCAGTATCGCTTCCTGCTTGAAATTTATGAATGACAACAAGGTCCCGAACTGGAGCGGCAAGGTTTTGGAAGACTTCAGGTTTGTTGACCTAAGGCTGTTTGAGAGCGCTCTGGACAGCATCATAAGCTGAAGATATGGTGAACTATTGGGTAATATAAATAAAAGGTATAATTATAATTTAGAAGGAGGAAACAAGGATGAGAAAGCTGTATGATGTAGCTATTATCGGTGGTGGACCGGCAGGGCTGGCAGCCGGTTTGTATGCTTCAAGGTCTAAGCTGAGTGCAATAATAATAGAAAAGGGAAAATGGGGAGGCCAGGCAAGCACAACAGAAGAATTGGAAAACTATCCGGGGTCAATTGAACACCCGACAGGTCCGAAGCTTATGGAGAGAATGAGAAGCCAGGCAGAAGCTTTTGGTACAGAATTAATTAAGGATGAGGTAAAAGGCTTCGATCTGTCTGATAAGGTAAAGGTGTTGAAGCTGGGAAGCGGCGAGGAAATAAAGACAAAAACAATAATAATCGCAACAGGGGCACAGCCAATGCTTCTAGGTGCGCCCGGAGAGCTTGAACTAAGGGGCAAGGGAGTATCCTACTGTGCAACCTGTGATGCGGATTTCTTCACTGAGCTGGAAGTTGTAGTGGTAGGCGGTGGAGATGCTGCCGTAGAAGAGTCAATATATCTTACCAAGTTTGCGGACAAGGTAACAATAGTTCATAGAAGAAACGAATTCAGAGCTGCAAAATCGATTGTTGAAAAAGCTATGGCGAACGAGAAAATAAATATAAAATGGGATACCGTTGTTGAAGAAATATATGGCGACGGAATCGTTGAGGGTGTGAAGCTAAAAAATGTGAAGACCGGAGAAGTTACTGATTTCAGGACAGACGGGGTTTTCGTATTTGTAGGAACCAGACCGATTTCCGAATTTGCCAAGGGTATCGTAGATATGGATGAAAAGGGCTACATAAAGGCTGATACAGAGATGAGAACTTCGGCAGAAGGTATTTTTGCAGCCGGAGATGTAAGGGTAAAGACATTGAGACAGGTTATAACAGCAGCTGCTGATGGAGCTATAGCAGCAGTCTCTGCAGAAAAATATATAGAGAAGAATTTTGAACATTAATTTTACAGGCAATAGGCAATAGGACTTAGAGGGGCTTCGAAGCACTTCATACAAACCCATTGCCCATAGCCGGATTGAGCGTAGCGAATTAATAAAAGGAGGTGAGAGAATGATAGAGCTTAACAAAGAAAACTTTGAAGCAGAAGTGCTTCAGGCTGCCGGTCCGGTAATAGTTGACTTTTGGGGAGACAAATGTGAACCCTGCAAAGCGCTGATGCCGGAGGTCCATAAGATTGCAGATAAATATGAAGGTAAAATCAAATTCTGCAAATTAAACACAACAGAAAACAGAAGGCTTGCTATAAGCCAGAAGGTATTGGGTCTGCCTACTTTCATTGTCTACAAGAATGGTGAAAAGGTTAAGGAAATCAGCGGGGCAGAAAACTGTACACCGGAAACAATCGAAAATCTTATAAAAGAGAACATATAGCTCTATACAAGTGCTATAGAAGTGCTTTTTCAAATAATAAGGGAGGTGAATGTTTTGCGTTTAGAATTGGGTAATATATTCATCAAAGATGTGCAATTTGGTGATGCTACCAAAGTCGAAAAGGGAGTGCTTTATGTCAATAAGAAAGAACTTCTTGAGGCTGTTGGCGGCGACCCCAGACTGACGAGCATTGAAGTTGACATTGCAAAACCGGGTGAAGAAACAAGGATAATGCCAGTTAAAGACGTAATAGAGCCTAGAGTAAAGGTTGAAGGGCCAGGGGGAGTATTCCCCGGTATGATTAACAAGGTTGATGTTGTAGGCTCTGGTAAAACAAATGTCCTTAAAGGAGCTGCGGTTGTTACTGCAGGGAAGATAGTCGGATTCCAGGAAGGCATTATAGATATGAGCGGTCCTGGAGCTGATTATACACCCTTCTCAAAAACACAGAATATCGTACTGGTTTGTACACCGGTTGCAAACCTGCAGCAGCATGAGCATGAGCAGGCTGTTAGAATGGTTGGATTAAAGGCAGCTGCATATATCGGAGAGGCAGGAAGAAACGTAACACCTGATGAGGTAAAAGTATATGAGACACTTCCTTTCGCAGAGGGCTTAAAGAAGTATCCGAATCTGCCAAAGGTTGCATATGTTTACATGCTTCAGACACAGGGCTTGCTGCATGACACCTATGTTTACGGCGTTGATGCAAAGAAGATAGTGCCTACACTTATATATCCTACAGAGGTTATGGATGGGGCAATACTTAGCGGTAACTGTGTATCAGCCTGCGATAAGAACCCCACATACAACCACCTCAACAATCCAATAATAGAGGATCTTTATGAAAGACACGGCAAAGACTATAACTTTGTCGGAGTAATAATAACAAACGAAAATGTTACACTTGCCGACAAGGAGAGGTCTTCCAACTGGACAGCAAAGCTTGCAGAGTACCTGAACCTTGATGCGGTTATAGTATCGGAAGAGGGCTTCGGCAATCCGGATACAGACCTTATGATGAATTGCAAGAAGATTTCTGCTAAAGGCATAAAGACTGTACTGGTTACTGACGAATATGCAGGAAGGGATGGCGCTTCACAGTCCCTTGCAGACGCTGACAAAACAGCTGATGCAGTGGTAACTGCAGGAAATGCCAATGAGATCATTGAACTTCCTAAAATGCAGAAGGTTATAGGTTATCTTGAGCCTGCAGACAGGATTGCAGGAGGCTTTGCCGGAAGTCTTAAGCCGGACGGAAGCATAGTAGCTGAACTTCAGGTAATTACCGGAGCTACCAGTGAAATTGGCTTCAATAAGTTAAGCGCAACACAGTATTAAAATAACAGGCGATAGGTACGGGGCAATAGGCAATAGGAATAGGCAGTGCTTCGAAGAACTACATTCAACCCATTGCCCATAGCCCATAGCCAAAGCTTGAAAGACAGACCCCGAATATTATTTTTGAAAGGATGAATAGAATGTTACAGGATAAAAAGGTTATCATCATTGGCGACAGAGATGGTATTCCCGCTCCTGCAATAGAAGAGTGCATAAAGACGACTGGCGCTGAAGTGGTATTTGCATCTACTGAATGCTTCGTCTGAACGGCTGCAGGAGCAATGGATCTCGAAAACCAGAAGAGAGTTATGGATTTGTCCGAAAAGTACGGCAAAGGAAATGTTGTTGTAGTTCTCGGTACATCCGAAGCTGAATCTGCAGGGCTTACTGCTGAAACAGTTACAGCAGGCGACCCGACTTTCGCAGGTCCTTTGGCAGGAGTCTCGTTGGGACTCAGAGTTTATCATATTTTCGAATTAAAAGACCAGATAGATGCCGGTGTTTATGATGAGCAGTGCGGTATGATGGAAATGGTACTCGATGTTGACGCTATTAAGAGTGAAGTAAAATCAATAAGAGACCAGTACTGCCAGTTTAAAGATTGATGGATTAACAACATTACTCCGACAGCAAAATTAGAGAGGAGGGAAATTTCTAAATGATTAGGGTTGTACATTATATAAATCAATTCTACGGTGGTATTGGTGGAGAAGAAAAAGCTGATATCAAACCTGAAGTTAGAGAAGGCGTTGTAGGTCCAGGTATGGCACTAAAAGCCGCACTGGGAAATGGTGCGGAGGTAGTTGCTACAGTAATCTGCGGGGACTCATATTTCAATGAAAATCTTGAAGAGGCAACTGCAGAAGTGCTGAATATGGTTAAAAAGTACAATCCAGATTTGTTTATCGCAGGCCCGGCATTTAACGCAGGCAGATATGGAGTAGCTTGTGGTACGATCTGTAAGGCAGTAAAAGAAAATTTGAATATCCCGGTGGTTACAGGAATGTACCCTGAAAACCCAGGTGTAGATATGTTCAAGAAAGATGTATATATTGTTGAAACAGCAAATGCAGCAACAGGCATGAGACAGGCAATACCTGCCATTGCAAAGCTTGCATTGAAGCTTGCCAACAAAGAGACTATAGGTGCTCCTGCTGAAGAGGGTTACATTTCAAAAGGAGTAAGAAAGAACATATTCAGACAGGAAAGAGGTTCAAAGAGGGCTGTTGATATGCTTGTCGCAAAGCTCAAAGGTGAAAAGTTTGAGACAGAGTATCCAATGCCTGACTTTGACAGGGTGGCACCAAATCCTGCAGTTAAGGATTTGTCAAAAGCAAAAATCGGTCTTGTTACTTCCGGAGGTATAGTACCGAAGGGCAACCCTGACAGGATTGAATCATCAAGCGCTTCCAAATACGGTAAATACGATATTTACGGTGTTACGGACCTTACTTCCGAAACCTATGAAACTGCTCACGGCGGATATGACCCTGTATATGCAAACCAGGATGCAGACAGGGTATTGCCGGTGGATGTTATGAGGGAATTGGAGAAGGAAGGAGTAATAGGCGAACTGCACAGATACTACTACGCTACTACAGGTAACGGCACCTCTGTTGCCAATGCAAAGAAGTTTGCAGCAGAGTTTGCTAAGGAACTTGTAGAGGATGGGGTACAGGCAGTTGTGCTGACCTCTACCTGAGGTACCTGTACGCGTTGCGGTGCAACGATGGTAAAAGAAATTGAAAGAGCCGGAATACCGGTAGTGCATATTTGTACTGTTGTTCCGATATCTTTGACAGTAGGTGCTAATAGAATAGTACCGGCTATTGCAATACCACATCCTCTCGGGAACCCTGCTTTAAGCAAGGAAGATGAGAAGACTCTAAGAAGAGGTATAGTGCTTAAAGCGCTTAAAGCACTACAAACTGAAGTACACGGACAGACAGTATTTGATAAATAATAAAGAGGGTGGTGTAAGCCACCCTTCTTTTAACATTAATGCGGAGGTGTAATAATACAATGGCAACACCAGTAGTTAAAGGTGCCTCATATATACTGGTTCATACACCGGATATGGTTATGCATTATGGTACCACCTGCACTCTGGAGCACGAAACCAATCCGGATTCAGAGTTCTTGAAGAAGCTTCCACAGTATCTGAGAAGCTATGAGGAGGTTGTGAAATACGCGCCGAATCAGGCTTATATAGGTAATATTCTTCCGGATGATTTAAACAATCTTGAAAGGCCTTGGTACAAAAACCTTATGCCTGACGCAAAAGCAGAAGGGAAAATGGGTGAAATAATAAGCCAGGATGAGCTTTACCTGGTTATGAAACTCAGTGATACCTTCGATCTTGTAATGCTCGAAAAGAATTTCATGTCAGATGTAAAGGCAAAGCTTGCAGGAAAAGCAATTTACACTGAAGCTGAGCTTGCCAAGATAAAAGGGGGTTTGGAGCTTGCTGAAATTCAGGCCAAAGTAAATGAAGGTGCAGAACCGTTGTATTCCGGCAATAAGCTTGTGGGCTGTGTAAAAGCTGCTCATGACAAAGACAAGAATTTAACTGCACATATTATGGTAGAAAATCTTGTTGTAAAAGCTTCCGGGGTATTGGCCCTCAAACATCTTATCCATAAGAACAATATTCCTGCTGATTCGATAGAATATGTCATCGAATGCTCTGAAGAAGCTTGCGGTGACATGAATCAAAGAGGCGGCGGAAACTTTGCAAAGGCAATAAGTGAAATTGCAGGAGCAACAGGAGCTACCGGCTCAGATACAAGGGGCTTTTGCGCAGCACCTACCCATTCGCTGATAAATGCAGCGGCTCTTGTAAAATCAGGAGTATACAAAAGTGTGGCAATAGTAGCTGGCGGGGCAACCGCAAAGTTGGGAATGAACTCAAGAGACCATGTCAACAAGGGAGTACCTGTATTGGAAGACTGTCTCGGGGGATTTGCAATACTAGTAACGGAAAATGACGGGCAGAGCCCTGTACTAAGAACAGATGTGATAGGAAGGCATACTGTAGGAACAGGTTCTTCACCTCAGGCTGTTATGGAATCCTTGATAACCAAACCTCTTGATAAAGCAGGAATGAAGATTACAGACGTGGATAAGTACTCCGTGGAAATGCAGAACCCGGAAATTACAGAACCTGCAGGTGCAGGCGACGTACCTCTTGCAAACTTCAAGATGATTGCGGCACTCGGCGCAAAGAGGGGAGATATTGACAAAACTGCAATGCCTTCATTTATAAAGGATCATGGGATGCCGGGTTTTGCTCCGACACAGGGGCACATACCTTCAGGAGTGCCTTCTGTAGGACCTGCAAGGGAAATGATAATGTCAGGCAAAATAGAAAGGGCTATGATCGTCGGAAAAGGCAGCCTTTTCCTTGGCAGAATGACAAACCAGTTTGACGGCGTGTCCATTGTAATGGAAAAGAACACCGGTAAGGAAGAAGAGGCAGGCGCTGTATCAAGAGAAGAAATTAAGGGAATGGTAGCAGAAGCAATGAAAGATTTCGCATCCTTTTTACTTGAGAGAAAGTAGGGGTGAATAATATGTCGGATAAACAAGTCAGGACAATGATAGGTGAAGTATTCAATGAAGTTGCGGATGCTATAATGACCGGTGAATTCGGGAAAAAAGTAAGAGTCGGTTTGACAACAATGGGAAGCGAGCATGGCACTGAGGAGCTTGTTAAAGGAGCTGAAATGGCTGCAAAAAAGTACAGCGATTTTGAGGTTGTACTTATTGGGCCTAAGGTAAATACAAGTTTAAGAACAGTTGAAGTAAAAAATGAAGATGAAATGCATAAGAAAATGGATGAGCTTCTGGACAGTGGGGAGCTGGATGCAGCGGTTACAATGCACTATAGCTTCCCAATAGGGGTTTCCACAGTCGGTAGGGTTATAACCCCCGGCTTCGGAAAAGAGTTAATCCTCGCGACAACAACAGGAACATCTTCAACCCACAGGGTGGAGGGCATGGTTAAGAATGCCCTATACGGAGTGATAACTGCCAAGGCTTTGGGGATAAAGAACCCCACTGTGGGCATACTCAACGTGGATGGTGCCAGACAGGTTGAACGCGCTTTAAAGGAACTGAAGCAGAACGGATATGATATAAGCTTCTCAGAGTCCGTAAGGTCGGACGGCGGTTGCATTATGAGAGGCAATGACATTCTTGCCGCAGCATCGGATGTAATGGTTATGGATACTTTAACAGGAAATATTATGATGAAGGTATTCTCTGCTTTTACAACAGGAGGCAGCTACGAGTCGCTGGGCTATGGATATGGACCGGGAGTAGGCGACAATTACGACAGGATAATATGTATTCTGTCAAGGGCTTCAGGGGCCCCTGTAGCATGTGAGGCATTAAGATATGCTGCCAGCTGCGCAAAGGGAAGCATTACAAAAGTAGCAAAGGATGAATTCGAAAAGGCCAGAAAGGCCGGACTTGACTCCATTCTGAACTCGCTTACTGCTGAAAGCAAGAAAGCAGCTCCTAAAGCAGAACCTGTAAAGCTCGAAAAGAAACCGGTGACCAAGTCTGTTGCAGGTATTGACATACTTGAACTTGAAAACGCTGTTGCGTCTCTGGCTGAAGCAGGTATATACTCGGAAAGCGGAATGGGATGCACCGGACCGATTGTGCTTGTAACGGATGAAGACTATATAAAAGCAGTTGGGGTTTTGTTCGAAAATAAATTTATTACGGAAAAGCCCTTGGATTGCAACTGTTAATCATCAAAGCCTCCTGCGGGAATACAGCAGGAGGCTTTGATATGTGAGTGCTTATGGAAACTATAAAATTCTTTAATTGGCAGAGTTAAAATATTATAGAAAAGATAGAAGGAAATATAAAAATTGTGTAGAAATATTTATCGTTGCATACTATAATATATTTGTAATGCAATAAAATGCATAACAAAATAATAAGGGGGAAGATTGATGTTTAAGAAAGGCTTAGTACTTTTATTGGCTCTTGCTATGGTTCTCACAATGTTTACAGCTTGTGCCAAACCGGCACCGGCACCGGCCGCTGCACCGACACCGGAAGCTACACCAACCGAAGCTCCAAAACCGGCATTATCCTTTGGTATGATCACTGACGTTGGTGGTCTCGGAGACAAATCCTTCAACGATTCAGCTTGGGAAGGAATACAGAAAGCCGGAAAAGAACTCGGAGTTGAACCGGTTATTCTTCAATCGACAAAACAGGAAGATTATGAAGCTAATATAGGCAATATGGCTCAGTCAGTTGACCTTTCAATAGCTGTTGGTTTCTTGATGGAACAGGCTATGAATGCTGGCGCTGACCAGTATCCGGATAAGAAGTTCGGTATAATCGATACAGTGGTTAACAAACCGAACGTTATGTCAGTTACTTTCAAAGAACATGAAGGTTCATTCCTTGTTGGCGTAGTTGCAGGTCTTACTACAAAGTCAAACGTTATAGGCTTCGTTGGCGGAATGGATATGCCATTGATACAGAAATTCGAATCTGGTTTCAGGGCAGGTGTTGCATCTGTCAATCCTAAGGCAAAAGTTATTGTAAACTATACAGGTGCTTTCGACAATCCTGATAAAGGTAAGGAAATCGCACTTGCACAGAACAAACAGAAGGCTGACGTTATATACCATGCTTCAGGCGCTTGCGGTATAGGAGTTATACAGGCAGCTGATGAAAAGGGCTTCTGGGCAATAGGAGTTGACCAGGATCAGTCCGCTTTATCAAAGAACAACAAGGTTCTTGCTAGCATGATAAAGAGAGTTGACGTTGGTACATATACAATTATAAAATCATACGCCGACAATAATTTCGGCGGCGGAAAAGCAATCGAGCTTGGAGTTAAGGAAGACGGTGTTGGCGTTAGCGATAACGGCAAGAACGTTCCAGCAGAAGTTATGGCAGCAGTTGACAAATATAAAGCAGCTATAGTTGATGGAACAATAGTAGTACCATCAACAAGAGACGAACTGAAAGCATTCAAACCTGTAGAAATAAAGTAATTAATTAGAGAAAAGCATACAAAATAAAGCTAGAAGCGGTGCTTCTAGCTTTATTTTGTATATATGGCTTTTTGTGCAGTTATACAAAATAGACAATTTTTGTAGGTCTAGCCGGCCAAATACACGTACAGGTTTTGTATATTTTTTTAATTGATGTATCTATTCATAATAGATATAATTAAAATATGTTATAGTGCACTTTTTTTCATTTTTAATGAGAGGTGGGATATAAATTGCCGGCAGTAATAGAAATGCGAGGCATCGGAAAATCCTTTCCGGGAATACGGGCGAACGACAACATCAACCTATCGGTTGAACAGGGGGAAATACATGTATTACTGGGAGAAAATGGTGCGGGTAAATCTACCCTGATGAATATACTTTATGGCCTCTATCAGCCCGATGAGGGGCAAATTCTTGTCAAGGGCAAACCTGTAAGAATCACAAATCCCAATATTGCAATTTCACTGGGTATCGGTATGGTTCACCAACATTTCATGCTCGTTCCGCCCTTTACGGTCGCAGAAAATATCATTCTTGGCAAGGAACCGACAAATGGTATAACGTTGGATCTGAAAAAAGCGATAAAGGATGTTTCGGAGTTATCTAAAAAATATGAGCTGAAGGTTGATCCGGCAGCAGTTGTACAGAACATTTCTGTTGGAATGCAGCAAAGGGTGGAAATACTGAAGACTCTGTACAGAGGCGCAGACATATTGATACTGGATGAACCGACTGCAGTGCTTACGCCACAGGAAATTGAAGAACTCGGAGTAATTTTAAAAAGCCTTGTAAACCAGGGAAAATCTATTATTTTGATTACTCATAAGCTCAAGGAAGTAATGTCGATGAGCGACAGGGTTACAATTATCAGAAGAGGAAAAGTAATTGATACTTTAAATACAAAAGATACAGATATTGACGAATTGGCTGAAAAGATGGTAGGAAGAAAGGTAAACCTCACTGTTGAGAAAGGGGAAGCGAAGGTTTCGGCGCCGGTGCTTGAGGTTAAAGGCTTGAAGGTGCTTGACAACAGGGGGCTGGAAGCTGTCAAGGGAATCGATCTTCAAGTTAATGGCGGTGAGATACTTGGAATAGCCGGTGTTGATGGAAACGGCCAGAACGAGCTTGTACAAGCTATAACCGGTCTTGCAAAGTCTCAATCGGGTGAAGTTCTTCTGAATGGAAAAGAGATAACCAATCTGACCCCAAAGGAAGTTATAGAAAGCGGAGTTGGGCATATACCGGAAGACAGGCATAAGCGGGGCTTGGTGCTAGATTATTCGTTAGCTGAAAATTCAATTCTGGGAAGCCATCATTCGAGTAAATTCAGAAAAGGCTTTGGTCTGAGCTATAGTAAAATCAGAGAATATTGTAAAAGGCTTATTTCGGAGTACGATGTCCGAACACCAAATGAGAAGGTAAAAGCAAAATCTCTATCTGGGGGAAACCAGCAGAAGCTTATTGTTGCCAGAGAAATAGACAGAGACCCTAGCTTGTGTATTGCAGCACAGCCAACCCGAGGGCTTGATGTAGGGGCAATTGAATTCGTTCACAAAAAACTTGTAGAGCTTCGTGACGAAGGCAAGGCAGTACTCTTGGTATCTCTGGAACTTGATGAGGTAATGTCCCTTTCTGACAGGATTGCAGTAATGTACGACGGTAAAGTTGTTGGAATACTTAATGCAAAGGATGCAACTGAGAAGCAGCTTGGAATAATGATGGCGGGCGGAAACGTCCAGCAAGCAGAGTAAGGAGGATATGGAATGGAAACAAAAATGAATGAGTTTAGAGAAGGCTTAATAAATACTCTAAAAGACATTGTCTATCCCCTTGTTGCCATCTTGATTTCCTTTATAGCCGGAGCTATTATAGTGTATTCCTTCGGAAAAAATCCTGTAGTAGCTTATGAGGCATTATTCAAAGGCAGCCTTGGTGATTGGAATAAATTTGGGGAAACCCTGGTTACCGTTACTCCGCTCATTCTGACCGGTTTGTCTATTGCTTTCGGTTTCAGATGCGGGCTTTTCAACATAGGTGTTGAAGGGCAGTTCATAGTTGGAGCAATAGCTGCCGTATGGGCAGGTTCATCTTTTAAAGGAATGCCTTCTATACTGCATGTTATATTTACGCTGCTTGTAGGTGCAGCAGCGGGCGGCCTCTGGGCATCGGTAATAGGCTGGCTCAAGGCAAAGGTAGGTTCCCATGAGGTTATAAACGGTATAATGATGAATTATATAGCTATGTATTTTAGTAATTATTTAGTGGCGACAGTTCTGAACGAACCGCAGAAGGCATACTCTATAAGTATTGCCGACTCAGCTAAGCTTTGGAGGTTTTCCCAATATTTTGACCAGTTCAAGCATTCACGTGTCAATCTGGGTATATTAATTGCTCTCTGCGTGGCTCTTATTGCTTATTATATTTTGAATAAAACCGTTAGAGGATATGAAATAAGGGCAGTAGGTTTTAATCCCCATGCTGCAGAATACGGCGGAATAAATGTAAAGAAAAATATTGTGCTTGCAATGATAATTTCAGGTTTATTCGCAGGATTGGCCGGAGCAATAATGACAACAGGCGTCCAGTACAGGGTAAACAGCCTGTTTGCATTTACCGGTTACGGCTTGGATGGTATAGCGGTTGCCTTGATAGGTAATAACCATCCTATAGGAGTTATACTTTCGGCATTATTACTTGGTATACTGCAGAAGGGCGGCCCTTTGATGCAGATTCAGGGGATACCAAAAGAAGTCGTAGGAATAATCCAGGGTATAATAATACTATTTGTAGCTGCTAATTTTGTAAAGGTAACACTTGATACAATCAAGGAGAGAAAGGAATTAAAGAAAAGTACAGCGAAAGGGGAGGTAGAGTAATATGGAAAACGTCGGAATATTAACCATACTTGGAATAATTATAACTACTACAATAAGATCAGCTACCCCGCTCATGTTCGCTTCCCTGGGAGGTAACTTTTCTGAAAGATCAGGAGTATTCAACATAGGTTTGGAAGGTATAATGACTGTTGGAGCTTTTAGTGCGGTTTACTTTTCCTATAAAACAGGTTCACCGCTGGCAGGGCTTTTTGGAGCAATGGCAGTAGGCGGATTATTCGGTTTACTGCTTGCATTCATGAGCATACAATTTAAAGCAAACCAGGTTATTGTAGGTACTGCAATAAATATACTTGCGGCCAGCTTGACTACATTTCTTCTTGTTGAAATATGGGGAAGACCGGGACAAACAGACAACGTAAATTATTTCCAGGCAAAAGGTCCGTTTAATATGTTTACGTATCTTGCGTTTATTATGGTTATAGTATCCTATTTTGTTTTATATAAAACACCATTCGGTCTCAGGGTACGTGCAGTTGGAGAGCATCCAAGAGCGGCAGATACGTTAGGTGTCAATGTATATACGATAAGATATATATGCGTAACTATAAGCGGTATACTTGCGGGTATCGGAGGCGCTTCATTGTCAATAGGCTCTTTGAGCTTATTCAAAGAAGGCATGGTTGCAGGTAAAGGCTTTATAGCTTTGGCCGCTCTAATATTTGGTAAATGGAATCCGATTGGAGCCGCACTTGCTTGTCTCTTTTTCGGCTTTGCTGATGCACTGCAGACTATTGCAGCTAATTTACCGGTACCGAAGGAGTTCCTGTTTGCATTACCCTATATACTGACTATGCTGGCTGTATCTGGGTTTGTAGGAAGATCGGTTGGCCCTGCAGCAGGCGGTATTCCTTATGAAAAGGGTGAAAAATAGTATAATGTATTATATTATGAAAAAATGCGCTATGCGCATTTTTTTGTCCACATTTTTACAGCACAAAAAAATATGATTAAAATTGCAAATATGCTATAATGAATATAGCTGAAAATGTGGCTTCATATACAAATGAAACGCTTTACGTGCGTTCATGCATTGCTTTTTGGAACTCATCGGTCGGGGGTGATATAATGAGAATGGGATATGATTTGGTTATAGAGCAGCAACAAAAGCTGATTATGACACCAGAACTGAAACTGGCTCTTAAAATATTGCAGCTTCCTTCTATTGAACTGGAGACGCTTATACAGAACGAGTTGGAGGTAAATCCCGTTCTTGACTTGATAGATGAAAACAAAGATGAAAAAGCGGATATGAAGGTAAAGTCTAAAGATAAAGAAAAGGAGATTGACTGGAAGGAATACCTGCAGTACCAGGGAAAAAGCTATTCACTGGAAGGCTTTGATACGGACGACTCTACGGAGCTATCCTATGAAAACCTTGTAACATATTCATATATGCTGAAGGATCACCTTTTATTCCAGCTCAGGCTGTCCCAAATTGACAATCATCTGCGTGATATTGGAGAATACATTATAGAGAGCCTGGACGAAAATGGATATATGACGACAACACCTGAAGAAATAGCAAAGATTTTGGAAGCTGATTTGAAACGGGTTTGTGAAGCCCTTGCCATTATCCAGACCTTCGAGCCGCTTGGAGTAGGTGCGGCAGACCTTAAGGAATGTCTTCTCATTCAGCTCAGGAACAAGGACATATTGGACCAGAACCTTGAAGCTATTATCCGGAATTACTTGGATGATATTGCGGTCAATAGGTTGGGAAATATTGCAAAGAAACTTTCGATCAGTATTGAAGCAGTACAGAAATACAGTGATATAATAAAGAATCTTGAGCCCAAGCCCGGCAGAGCTTTTGAAGGCAGTACATCAACCAAGTATGTAGTTCCGGATGTATATATTGATAAAATCGGTAATGAATATATTATTACGATTAACGAGTATTATGCTTCAAGATTAATGATTAATCAGTATTATAAGAATATCTTGAAGTCGGAGGATAAATCCTCGCAGGCATCAGTGTTTATAAACAATAAATTATCGTCGGCAATGTGGCTTATTAAGAGTCTTGAGCATAGAAAAAACACATTATATAACGTGATGAGAGCAATACTTGATTATCAGATCGATTATTTTGAGAAAGGCCCAATGTACCTTAAAACAATGACATTGAAAAAAATTGCCGACACTGTGAATGTACATGAATCGACAGTGAGCAGGGCAATAAGCGGTAAATATGTGCAGACACCTCGGGGAATATTTGAAATCAAGTATTTCTTTAAAAGCGGAGTGGACAGCCAGGGTGGAGATTCTATATCATCTGAAAGTATAAAGAAAATGATTAAGAATTATATCAATGGAGAAGATAGCAGCAGGCCTGTAAGTGACCAGCAAATTGCAGACAGCCTGGTTAAAGAAGGCTGCATGATATCAAGAAGAACCGTAGCAAAGTATAGGGATGAGCTTGGGATTCCCTCTTCGTCAAAAAGGAAAAGATACTAAGGCAAACTGCTGAACAAAGGCTGAATAACCTCTGTTCAGCAGTTTTTTTGCAACTTTTACAATTAAAATGCGTTATTTTTGTATATTTATACAAATAGTAGCTGATATTTTATTAAAATATAACAAATAATACATATGATATTGAAATTGGGATTTACATATACTATAATAACTTTGACGGGACGATAATATTATGTGTGGGATAAAATCTGTCCATGGGAGTAAAAGAATGAGCGAACTGATTAGTTTACATGCAAAGTTGGTACCAGAAGTAGTTGATATTACTGAGAAAAGGTATAGTATCCTTAGAGCGATAGAATTTAATCAACCGGTTGGAAGGCGGGCACTTGCAGGTATACTTGGACAAAGTGAACGATGGGTCAGAAGTGAACTGGATATACTAAAAAATCAGAACCTCATTGACATACAACCACTCGGAATGATGGTTACTGATGAAGGCAGGGAACTCATCTTCAAACTAAGAGAATATATCTCCGAACTGAAAGGTCTGAAAGACCTTGAAACAGCACTGAAATCCATGCTTGGGATAAAAGAACTGATTGTAGTCCCCGGAAATATTGAAGCCGACCCGCAGGTGCTTACTGAAATGGCTAAAATGGGCTTTGAATACTTAAAGAGCATTATAACGGACAACTATGTGGTTTCGGTAAGCGGTGGTTACTCGGTATTATCGGTGGCGGAGAATTCGTACAGACTGAATGCCCAAAATGTTACGGTTGTTCCTGCCAGGGGCGGTATAAAGGCCGACCTTGAGCGGCAGGCAAATATTGTGGCAGCTAAGATGGCAAAAAATATCGGGGGTAATTATTACCTTCTGCATCTTCCGGATAATATAAGCGAGGATATGCTTTCCAGAATGTCTGGCGACCCTGATATTGCAAAAGTCTTGGATTATATAAAAAATACCGATATATTGATTTTTGGCCTTAGCTCTTTTGAAGCTATATGTAAAAAAAGAAACTTTACAGAGGAAGAAGTAAACACACTAAAATCTTATCATGTTAGAGCAGAAGCCTTTGGGTGCTACTTTGACAAAAACGGTGAAATTGTTTATAAATCGGGCAGCGTTGGTATAAAAGCAGAGGATTTAGACAACATAAAAACTGTAATGGCAATAGGCGGCGGAATCAACAAAGCAGAGCCTATAATCCTTGTAAACAAGGGTAGACCTAATAATGTGGTGGTTACAGATGAAGCTGCTGCCCGTGAAATATATAAGATCTTAAAAGGAGGAAATTAAAAATGGCACTAAGAGTAGGTATTAAT
>JBLNDG010000235.1:0-12070 GCA_050261415.1 Caulobacteraceae bacterium
GTCATTCAGTTGTTTCTGAACTATTGAATTAATGTCCTTTACTTCTTTTGAATCAGGATGCGTTGTAAAACCGGTTATATACCATTTGTCATTATACTTTACGAGTTCAATAGAGTTTATATAGAATAATCCGAGGTTAACCGAGGCTTTGCCTCCGTTTATTTTTATATCCTTGAATGTAATTGTAGGAGGAATATAGGATTCCTTCTGGTGAGCCGGAAGCGGCATATTGAATCTCTTGTAATCAATAAGCTTGTTTTCCAATGCTTCCTGGGGTATTGGAACATAGGTATTTATATAAATTTCCTTGGCCCTTTCTTCATACCTCTCATAACTGTCGCTGGATTTGTAATCCAGCTGGTACATCTTTAGTATTGTGGATTTAATTCCGAACAGGTCTGCATCGTCATTTCTATCTTCTTTATTATATAGTCTTAAATCCCTGGTATCCGCAACCACGCTATTCCTGCCGTAATTGCTGACAATGTAAAGCTTATCCTCTGCAGGGCTTAAGTAGAATGTTGGTGAGTTGAGCTTTATGGGCGTTTTTATCAAAGTATCGGGATTAACCTTAACGAGAACATACCTGAAACGGCTGTCGGGATCCGAGTTCAAAGTTGTATAAAAAATATCCCCGGAGGATTTGGCTATATATGTGGAGTATATGGGGCCGTTTTCGATGGTTTTGCTTTCCAGCGTCTTGAGGTTTACAATATTTAAGCCATACATGAAATCCTTTGTGTACACCAGGCTTGTGTCGTCGGAATCCATATAAATACCGTTGGCAATGCTGGTATAGCTCTTTGTGGTGAAATCATAAAAGGCTATCATATCGTTATATTCTTTATTTTTCATCTGTACTATATAGTTCTTATCGTCGAGCTTGGTTTTTATAAAGGGCGTATAACTGTCCACCGCGATTGAGATGAATTCTTTCGAGGCAATATCAAATTCCATCCGCGTATTAATCATCAATCTTTTTGAATCCATTGACCAGCTAACAGAATCATAAGTATTACGCTTGTCGCCAGATATGATTTTTTGAAGCTGGCCGTTTGTTGTATCATATACGTAAATATTACTGGTGCCGTCAATAAAGGAAAGCAGCTTTCCGGTTTCATCAAATCTGAAATCTTTTATAGACGGAAACTTGCCGAGAACTTTTGAGTCCTTCTTTTCAGTATCGATTACCTGCAGGGATATCTCCTGTATCATATTTCCGGTTACTGTTTTGCTGTTTATCAAATCAAACTCGGGATTATTAACAAATTCAAAAGCAAAAACCATCCTGTAATCAGGGGACACCGTAAGTGGTATCAGTTTCGGATCGATTTTCTTTACGGCTTCACTGTATTTGTCGACCGGATATTTCCTTGCTTTGAAATTGAGGTGCTCATAGACTGATTTATCCGGAGTCGTCTTTTCATTTTGGTTGTCGTTTTCCAGTACTACCAGATGACCTTGCTTTATGGTGCAGCCGGTGAGCAGGAACGAAACAAGTATGAGCATTGTTACTATCTTTTTCATGGCTCTCCTCCAATTTGTAAGTAATTAGAGTGTAATGGTAATACTGGTTCCTTTTCCGGGACGGCTGTCAATCCTGATATTACCATTATGTTTGTCAATGATTTCCTTTGCTATGGAAAGTCCTAATCCCCAGCCCTCTATCTGGCTGTTCCTGGATTGATCCACTTTATAGTAAGGTTCGAATACATTTTCCAGATCTTTCTCCTCTATTCCACAGCCGTAATCTGTAATAACAAGGGTTATTTTTTCATCTTTTTTCAGAGTAATGTCTATAACGGGAGACTTGCTGTACTTGATACTATTATCGATTATATTTATAATTACCTGCTTGAAAAGGTCCGGATCGATTTTACAGTTTATATTCTCAAGATCTAGCTTGCAAGAGGTATTGTACCTTTTCAATTTATACTGCATTGAATCGCAGGTATCCTCAATAAGCTTTTTCAAATTGGTATCCGCTTTATTTATTTCAAAGCTGTAGTTCTTGAGCTTTGAAAGCTCCAGCAGGCTTTCCATCATTTTCAGCATTCTTTTTCCTTCTGAGGTGATGTAAAAAAGGCTTTTGTCCCTTACCTCTTCATCGTCCGTTTTCCATAGGAGCTCCGCATAGCCGAGTATTGTTGTGAGGGGAGTCCTTATTTCATGGGTAAAATTATCAAAGAAATACTTTTGTTTTTCCTTTTCGTAATGCAGCTTGTTTATCATATCCTTTATGCTGTCGGCCATAGAGTTGAAGGTGGAAGACAGTTCCCCCGTTTCATCCTGCGCAGCCACTTCAGCCCTGCATTCAAAGTTCCCTTCGGAAAACTGTTTTGTAACATCATTGAGCTTTTTTATCGGATACGTTATCCTGTTGGATATTATAGTGCTTCCCAACATAATAAGTATTGCAGACAATATACCGGTGAATATGAACATTTTTATGGTATTGCTTCTCATGTTATCCGCTTCTGTAAGGTCATAGATAAACCCAAGGGAATATAAATACCTGTTTCCTATGTTTACGGGAACTGCATAATAAAGCTCCCTCTTATTACCCTTCTTAATAAAGTAAGCCCTGTTATTTTTAAAGGTTTCCTTGATTTCCGGCCTTATCTCAACCTTGGAGCTGGTTGTTATTTCAGAGTCGCCAAGCAGTTCATTACCGTAGTAAATCTGCACCCTGCACTTGACAGAATCCTTCAGGACTGCGGAGAGATAGTTTGCGTAGGTATCCATAATGGCTGGAACCTCAAAAACATTGGCGGTTTTGCTCAGGGCATACTGTTCAATATATATGGCTGAGTAATTGCCTTGGCTTTCGAGGTATTGAAGAGTGGTACGCAGGTTATAATCATCAGTTATTTTTGTAATTATTGCACAAAGCAAAATGAGCATGAAAAATAGCGCACCTACGTTGAGGGCGATGATTTTTTGCTTTAGCTTCATATTTGCACCTCAAATTTATAACCGATGCCAAAGACAGTTTTGATGAAAAAATTATATTTGCCGAGCTTTTTTCTGAGTCTTTGCACATGCATGTCCACTGTCCTGCTGTCTCCTATATACTCAAAATTCCATACGAGCTCCAGTAGGTTTTCTCTGGAAAATACTTTTCTCTGATTTTCCACAAAAATCAGGAGCAGTTCATACTCCTTGGGTGTAAGCAAAAGCTCCTCTCCATCTATATAAACCTGCCGTTCCTCTGTATTTATTGTGATTGGGCCGCTTATAATGGTTGATTCATCTTTACTTCCGAATTTGTCAATTCTTCTTAGGACAGTTTTAATTCTTGCCGACAGCTCCCTGCTGTCGAAAGGTTTTGTTATGTAATCATCTGCCCCTAACTCCAGACCGTAAAGCTTGTCCTTAATATCGTTCTTTGCGGTCAGCATGATTATCGGGATGCTTAGACTCTGGAGCTTTTTGCATATCTCAAATCCATTTATGTCAGGAAGCATTATATCCAGTATTATAAGATCAGGGTTTAGCACGGGTGCTACTTTTAAGGCCTGCTGGCCTGTATAGCAGACACATGTCTCAAAGCCCTCCAGTTCAAGGTTTATTCTTATAAGGTCAACAATAGCGGGTTCATCATCTACAATTAGAATCTTCACTATATACACCTGCCCTATGGATTTGCTTTTATGGCTTAACAATATTTTATCACAAAAGGTTCCATATAAAAAACCCAAGTTGTATACAAATTGTAACATTGCATAATATCCAACAGGAATTGATGTATCTAAGTTAGACAAGGGTAAAATTTTATGTGGAAAACAATAGCAGTAAGCGTTAAAATAGATGTATACTAGTGCAAAAACCACGAACTTCAACTGGTGCAAAATGTTGAAGTTATGGTTTTTGCATATAAGCATGCAAAAATATTTGTGAAACAAAATATTTGAGGCACTGATGGGTGATTGAATGATAAGACTAAAGGCTGATGACAATAATATTCTGAAGGGTATATTGACCCTGTCCATTCCGACAATGATAGGCATGCTGTTTGAAACCTTGTACGATATAATCAACATGGCATGGGTGGGCAGGCTGTCGGTAAGTTCTGTTGCGGCAGTAACAATATTTGCCACGGTATGGTGGATATTGAACATCGTGAATGATATAGTCGGAACCAGTTCTGTATCAATAATAGCAAGGTTCTATGGCTCGGGGGACAGGGAAAGGACAGTTGAAGCCATAGAGCAGACTATAATATTCAAATTCCTGCTTGCACTAATTGTCGGTCTGGTTTTCAGCTTCTGCATTCCATACGTACTAAGCCCCCTTGCAAGCAGCAAGGAAGTACTGGAGCTTGCTGTAGTATTCGGCAGAATAAGGCTCTTGACTCTTCCGCTTGCCTTTTCCTCCTATACTGTGAATACAGCACTGAGGTGTATAGGCGATGCGCGGAAGCCGTTGTATATTATGGCCTTTTCATCAATATTGAATATTATACTTGACCCAATACTGATTTTTGATAAAATTCCGTTTATAGGGTTCAAAGGAGCTGGGCTTGGGATAGCCGGGGCTGCATATGCTACGGTTTTCTGCCAGACCGTAGCCTTTATCATAGGATTATATATTCTTATGTCAGGAAAAACCTTTGTGAAGATATCCTTCAAAAGAGGGATTTACTTTGTGAAAGAGATTGATATAAAGCTTTTGACCATAGGATTCCCAACAGGGCTGGAAGGTTTACTCAGGAATATAGGCAGTTTCGTCATAATGCGGTTTATATCAGTATATGGAGTAGGTGTTGTTGCAGCTTTCGGCATATGCACCAGGATTGTCAACCTTATTGCCATGCCTGTTTTCGGTTTGGAAATGGGGACCAGTGTAATAGTAGGGCAAAGCCTTGGCTCCGGTGATTGCGGAAGGGCAGAAAAAGCAGGTTTTCTTACTACGCGCATTGCGTTTGGCTTGATGCTTTTGGCAGGACTGTTGTTTGTATCGCTGCCGGACTACATCATGAATATTTTTACAACAAATTATGAAATAATAAAAATTGGAGCAACCTATTTGCGGTTTTTTGCAGCAGCTGCTCTTGTTATGGGCCCTGCTACAGCCCTTGCATCCATTCTTTTTGGAGCAGGAGACAATGTTCCTTCAATGCTGGGTGCATTGTTCTCCATCTGGGTGGTTCAGATACCGCTGATCTTTGTTTTCGTTTACCTGCTGCACCTGAAGGTTGAATGGTTGTGGGCGACATATATTGCTGCTTATGCGGTGCAGCTGTTGATAATAGCATTTTTCGTCAAGAGGGGAACCTGGAAGGATAAGTGCGTACTATAGGCGCAGAACAAATAAAGAAGTGGGGGATTACAATGACAAAAAACAGTTCAAGTATTCCAAAACGGGATGAAATTCAGGAACAGTATAAATGGAGGCTTGAAGATATTTATGCTTCCAATGAACTGTGGGAGAAGGATTATCAGAAGATCAAAGAGATGGCTGACAAGCTTCTTCCATATAAGGACAGCATGGCCGATAATTCGGGTAAATTGCTTGAATGTCTGAACTTAAGTACTGACATGACCAGGCTTTTTGAAAAGGTATACGTCTATGCACACATGCGGAGCCATGAAGATAGTACAAACTCGTACTACCAGGGTCTTGCTGACCGTGCAGATTCCTTGGGCGTTGCGGTATCCAGCTCAAATTCCTTTGTAGTACCGGGAATACTTGATATACCCGATGAGAAACTGGAAGGATTTCTTAAGGAAAGTGAAGGGTTAAGGTTCTATAAAAAGTTTCTTGATGAAATAAGAAGAATGAAGCCCCATGTATTGAATGCCGGTGAGGAGCAGCTTCTTGCAATGGCAGGGGAAATGGCCAAAGCCCCTGAAACTATTTTCGGAATGCTGAACAATGCTGATATAAAGTTCCCTTATATTAAGGATGAAAAAGGAAATGAAGTTGAGCTTACAAAGGGCAGGTATCTGCAATTCATGGAGAGTGATGACAGACGGGTCAGAAAAGATGCCTTTGATGCGTTGTATAGCACATACCTAAAGCAGAAGAATACTCTTGCCGCCCTTTTGAATGCAAATGTGAAGGCGGATATATTCAGCGCCAGGGTAAGAAAATACGGCTCCGCCAGGGAAGAGTCGCTTTTTGCCGACAATGTGCCGGTTGAAGTATACGATAATCTTATAAAGGCAATACACGATAATCTGGACCTGATGTACAGGTATGTCAGAATAAGAAAGAAAATGCTCGGTGTCGATGAACTGCACATGTATGATCTTTATGTACCGATGGTAAAGGAAGTGAAGCTGGAAATACCCTTTGAGGAGGCCAAGAAAACTGTTAAAGAAGGACTGCAGGTACTGGGCGCAAACTATATGAGGGATCTTGAAAAGGGCTTGAACTCCGGCTGGATTGATGTATATGAGAATGAAGGTAAAAGGAGCGGTGCATATTCATGGGGCTGCTATGATTCCCATCCCTATGTGCTGCTGAACCATACCGATACGTTGAACCATATGTTCACTTTAGCTCACGAGATGGGGCATGCCCTGCACAGCTACTATTCCGACAGCAGCCAGCCGTATATATATGCGCAGTATAAGATATTTGTAGCTGAGGTGGCATCAACACTTAACGAATCCCTGTTAATGAACCATCTTTTAAAGAATACAAAGGATAAAACTGAAAAGATGTATCTGCTGAACTACTTCATGGAACAATTCAGGACAACAGTATACCGACAGACCATGTTTGCCGAATTCGAAAAGCTGATACATGAAAAGGCCGAAGCCGGGGAAGCATTGACAGCAGACAATCTGTGTTCGATATACAGGGATTTGAATATTAAGTATTACGGCCCTGATATAGTGGCGGATGATTATATTGATATGGAATGGGCAAGGATTCCGCATTTCTATACCAGCTTTTATGTATATAAATATGCAACGGGCTTCTCGGCAGCCATATCAATCTCGCAGCAGATACTTAATGAAGGGCAGCCGGCAGTGGACAGATACCTGAAGTTCCTGCAAAGCGGCGGTTCCGACTACCCGATAGAGCTTTTAAAGATTGCCAATGTTGATATGTCGACGAAGGAACCTGTGGAAAATGCCCTGAAGGTGTTCGGAAGCCTGCTTGACCAGATGGAAGAACTACTGGAAAAATAGGATAAATTTCATTTGAATTTTGTACATCTATGATATATAATAAATAATACAAAGTGAGCTTATAGCGCAGCTGGGAGCGCGAAATGTGCAACTTACGCACCCTCGGAAAAGCGAGCCTGATAAAAAATTTAAAAGTGAGTATGTGGGCCTGTGGCGCAGCTGGGACGCGCGCTTGAATGGCATTCAAGAGGTCGAGGGTTCGATCCCCTTCAGGTCCACCAAAACTGGAAGCAAACCTTGTAATCTATACGATTGCAGGTTTTTTTTATTTTCAAGTTTTTGGTTAATTACCCGAAGTCATTTATTTTGAAGCTGGTATAGCTAATATATATCCTTATAAGTTCCTTAACAAATGAAATTAAAAAATCAAGAAAAGGTTATACCGATTAAGAAAATTAGAGAATATTATTGTGGAATAAGTACTGTGAAGCTTAAATGGGTATTCTTGCATAATCCTGCCTAAACGTATAGAATATTTATAAAGCTATGTTCGCTGCAATAGATTGAGTAATAAACTCAATAAGATAAACAAATACTTTTGTTTATAAATGATGGATAGAATTCAGAATCTTTACAACAATACCCTTAGAGAATATGAAAGGACGTTGAATCGGCGATATGGACACTAATTACAAAGACAAGAGCAAACGGGATATACTGAAGGATATTGGTCCAAGCGATGCTCAGCATATTTTGACGGTACTTATTGAGGAGTATCCCGAATAACAGAAAAAATATATCAGATTGCAGTGAAGGTACTAAATGATGCAGATTCTGATGATATTGCTTTTGCGGTTTATAATGAATTGGACAGGCTAGAGGTTGAAACATTGTGGGATCGTTCGGGAACGACCAGGAATGGACATGTGGAGCCGTCGGAAGAAGCGTGGGTGATGTTTGAAGAAGCGCTGAAGCCCTTTGCGGATAAAATAAAAAAATATCAGAAGATTGGTATGTTCTTGGAGGCCAAGAATTACTGCATAGGTATAATTAAAGGAATACAAGAGTATGAGTGTAAATCGCAATCAGAATTTAAAAACTGGGCTGTCGATGCTCCTGCGGAGTATAAGTCCAAAATACTGAATGAGTGGAAGGAAGGTCATCCGGATTTACATGATGTTGCTGAAGTAGAAGAGATAATCAGGTGGTAAAGTACATTTATTGAGATGGGAGATGGGTTATGTATAATCAGGAGAATGCATACAATTTTTTATGAGCAAGAGTAGTGCTGTTGAAGCAGTAGAGAATTTTCTTGATCAGTTTCTGGATATTTATGATCAGTTGAATAAAAAAGATCAAGGCGTATTGACAGAGTGTTTCCACCAGATGTTCAGAAAATACTATTATTCTACCCTTTTGCCCGATACTCCGCTAACGCCTGCCAATATAATCAATACGCTTGTGGAAAGAGAATTCAATAAAAATGTTATGGTCATTCCAACGCTTAAGGTGAATTACTATAAAAATAAAAAATCAAAGATATCGATATTAGTGTCAGGGCTTTCGGGGAGGAAGAGCATTTTTTTGCAGGGGATATGGCAGAACTGCTGAAATTTGCTGAAAAGGGTATTCCTTTTATTGAACCGGGAATCATACCCCCGGATCAATACGGTACTCTGAAGGATAACATTGTAATACCGGATCGGCATTATATCAATATTTTATGCATGTCGGCGCTTGAAGCCGGTTATTTTGAGAGAACGTCATCCGGGGATATGATGATGGCAAAAACCACGCCGAAGGCGGAGGAATTTCTTTTGTCAAATGATAAGGAAAAGTTGGAAAAGGCTATCTATGCCGTTGTAAAGCTTTGCTCCAGTCAGATTATTCAAGAGCTTCCATATCTAAAAAATGATTTCTCCGAAAAAGGCGTTATAAAACTCCTTAAAAAACCCAAAGGCTATGATGATATCATAAAGCCGGTCCTTAAGAAGCAGGGTTTGGATTTGTTCAAAATAGCGAAGGAATTCTCAAAAGATGGTTTGGATGAGAAGGTCTTTTTATCAAAGCTCGGGGATGACAAAAAGAGGATATCCGTGCAGCACGCACCCAGCTTTTTACACCTGCCTTCAGTTATGACCTCACGGCTTTGGGCGAAGCTCTATTTGCAAGTGACAGAAAGCCTAAAAGAAAACAGGTGCTGCCCAAGGATATTGGGGATGACGAAATGTATCAGGCTGTTGAAATGAACAGGAGCGGATTCGATTTTTGGGACGAGGATTTGGAAGAGGATGATGACTCCGATGATATGGATGACTTTTTTAATATAGTCAATTTGGATGAAAGATGGGGTAGCCGGAAAACAAAGACTGCAGGACATAAAGAGGAAGATTCAAAAGCAATAAAGAATGAATTGGGCAATAAATTTTTTGTATACAATGTAAAACCGCTCGACATTAAAAAGGCAAAGAAGCAGTTCGAGATAAAAGGCAGTCAGACCTTGGACGATTTGCACGAATTGATATTCGATGCTTTCAAGCTGGACTGGGGACATCTTTATTCATTTTTTATGAGCAATAAACCGTGGGATGCAAAAACTGAATACTCGCATCCTCAAGCGGAGGGAAAATCGGCAGCTAAAGCAAGCGTTTGCGGGCTCAATCTTAGATTGAAACAGAAATTCATGTATATTTATGATTATGGAGATGAATATCGGTTTGAAGTAGAGTTAACTGAAATCAAGGATCAATAGTGATTCGTCGTTTACGGATCATTAAGCGGCATACCATACGGTTTTGAAAAAAACTATAATGAATATGAATCAAATGATGAAGAGTTATTCGGAAGAAACGATTTGTACCCCCGCGGCAGTGGGAAAAAGTATGAGAAGTGCTGCTTGCAGAAATATGAAGTGGGGAAACAGCTGCAAAAGCTTTTGAAAAGGCCTATTCCATTGACGGACAAGTATTTTACAGTTCAAGAGTATATACAGACAGCAAGATATCAGTATTAAACTTTGATTTATGGGGTTCAAGGAGTCAGGGGTCCGAGCTCCCTTATCTCCACTAAAAAAGTTGATTAACTCGTCGACGGTTATATACCGCTGCGGCGAGTTTTTTTTGTTTTGTGGAGGGAAATGAAATTTGATATAGAATAATATCTAAAAAAAGAGTGTGTAATATAATTGGGCTTGAAGAAATGCTGCTTACTGAAGCATGAGGTTCAGAAACAGAGCAAAAGCGTTTGGAGAAACATATTTTACAGGGGGTGATGCAAATGTTTATACAAAGCATAAAAATGTCAGGCTTTAAGAATGTACCTGAAACAGAGACGAGGCAGTTCGAGTTTTTTGACTTTACCAAAATACAGGGCGAAAATTTTGTAGGCAAAACCTCCATTGGCGATGCACTGAGCTGGGTTTTTTCAGGACGCAGTTCAACCGGTATTACTGCGGACTATGTATTGAAAAATGATGAAAGCCGAACGGCACTTGTTGAGGTAGCCTTCACAGATAACGGCGGTGAAACGCACCTATTAAGAAGAGAAATGCGCGGATCGAATCATGTTATTTATCTTAATGATATCCCTGTAAAAGAGGAAGAGCTTTTTCCGTTTATCGGTAGCCCCGAATTATTTCTCTCAACATTCATGATAGGATATTTTCACAGGCTAACCTCCAAAGTGGCCAAAGAGCTTTTAATGGGGGTCATCCCTTTTCCATCCCATATCAATATCATGAACAAGGTTGAGGTCGACCTCCGACCATACCTCCCTGAAAATGAAGATTTTGATTCCAATGCATTTCTAAAACAAAAAAGGTCCGAGCTAAAAATGGTTGAGGATGAGATAAAACGGTTTCAGGGAATGCAGAGCCTTGCGGAAGAGAAGATAAAAGGCATAAAGCTCGGGGATTTGATTGATGAATCGGAAATAAAAAGAAAGCTGGATTCCTTGGAGGAAAGAAAAGTAAATTTGATAAAGCTGTCAGCGCAGAGTGTTTCTATCGGTTACCTGGAAGGCAAGGTACTGGCGGTCAGACAGGAAATAAAAAACCTTAAAAATCAGAAAGGCGCTTTTCTGAACCAGGAGCAAAAATTCTGTCCGACTTGTAAACAGCCTGTGCCGGAGGAAGAATTGCAAAGAATCATGGAAAAGGCAAGGGAGCTTGAGAATGATATCAGAAAGCAGGTTGAAAAGTTGGAAGGTGAAGAAAAAGAGCTTCTTCAAAGAATAGATGACGCAAGAGAGAAAAGTAATGAGTCGAAGGCAATACAGGAAGAATTATCCTTGATGGAGCAGGAAATAAAGCAATTGCGTGCAACCTATGAGGAAGTGCTGCTCCACAATCAGGTCATCAATTCAAATTCAAGATTTCTGCAAGAAAGCAGAAATATGCTGGACACGACCAGGGAACAGATGGATAAGCTTTGTGCGGAAAGGTATAAGATTAACCGGGCAATTACTGCGGTATCCCAATATAATGCAATAAAAGCTGATTTGCAATACGAGTCCGTGCGAAGAAGCCTTAAAAATGTTTCGATCAGGCTGCAGCGATTGAACCAGTCTACAAACGAACTGCGGGATTGTTTTGAAATACTTTATAAAGGCAGAGAATATAGCCAGATAAGCACATCCGAGACGATCAGAGCCGGACTGGAGATATCCGCTTTCATCAATAAAAGGACCGGACTTAAATTGCCGGTGTTTATTGACAATGCAGAAAGCATTACCCATTATGAAAAACCCGACACCCAGGTGTTTGAGGCAAAGGTTATGAAGGATGCGCCTCTGACTGTAAACGATGGAACGACACGAATATATTGACCTTCTTGAAAAGACGCACAGAGGGGGCGAACTCCCTTATCTCCACCAGTAGACAATCCTTGTAATCTTGATGATTACAGGGTTTTTTATTGTATAAGAAAGTATAAATTTTTTGAGCAAAAATGTTGCCTTATAAGGCAGTGATTTCAACGTATCTAAAA
>JBLNDG010000236.1:0-5995 GCA_050261415.1 Caulobacteraceae bacterium
ATCGCACACAGCTACTCTAGATGTGCTACCGGAAGAATGGTTTACCATAATAGACACGTGACAATGCTAATTTTAGCATAAATTTTGACTCATGAGAAGTAAAATTTGCAATTATGTAAATATTGTTATGTAACCTTCATTCTTTGTCCGTGAAACATCTCATATCCATGCAAAAAGGACTTATTCAATATCGGATAAGTCCTTTTTTATATTTCAACTGCCATCCTTAACTTGCCGGTCTTTCACCAAACTATTTTTGAACTCATTGTATCCCCTCACTTCTATATAGTGCAAAAGGCATGCACTTATTTTATATATTCACTGCCAACCAAATCATCCGATAGTATTTCTGTCGGTATGACAAATTCAACAACCCCCATATACCCGGGAGCAACCTCATATTTGTCAAATGAAATAACCAGCTTGCCTTCTGTATTGATATAAAAGTTTTGTTCCTTTGAAATTCTGTCAAAAAGTACTATAGTCCCTTTCTGCTCTATTCCTTCAACCCAATAAAATTTATCATTATCGGCTTTATATTGTTCCACCATTTGCTTTTTAATATTATCGCTGATAATATCAACATACTTGTCATCTTGAAATAAGCTTGGCAAAGTAATTAGTACCTCGTTTTTCTTATCTATGGTATCGTATTTCATTGTTGTTGATGAAGAGCCTGCAGTATTTACTGCATAACGGCCTATGGGTAATATACGGTCTGTATCCGTCTTTACCATATATCCGCTGTTTACACCTAAATGGCCTCCGCCATTTTTCTTTAATTCTTCCATGTCAGTTATAAACCCTTCGTATAACTTTTTATTTTCAGCAAGGTATTTTTCATTTAAGCTGTTTTCCAGGGTTTTATTTTCCAGACCTTGTACAGCGGGTACTTTTATGTTCGCATTGTAGGTATCCTGGTTCACGGTATATTCCCTGAAGGTCAGCACTTTTACTATACTGCTTACAATTGGTACTTTTGACAGTGTTGCTGCAAACACCGGGCTACTATTAATCCCTGCAGTGAATACAACTAATGCAACAGTTATTGAAGAGGCCGCTATTCTTATTCTTTTAAAATTATTCTTTTTATTCATACTGCTTATCCCTCTCTTTTAAAGCTTTTTTGCTACAAAATCTGATTCCATAGGAATAGATACACTCATATATTCCTTTTTAGTTGCTTTCCCCTATTCGCGCGAATAGCTCCTTTCTTTTGCTCTGATACATATCATATTTGTTTTACACTTTATAGACGCCGGTAATATGTAAAAAGTTTTAAATATCCAGGTTATTATTGAAATAATTGGATTTAAAGCTGATATTTGCATTCTGCCGCACAAGTCTAGTTATTAGATTTCAAATTATTGACTACGTGGTCTGTGATTGAAAAGAGGGGGATACATATAAAGATGTATTCATAAACCGATAGGATTGAGATTCTATCTCTGTCATCTTATTGCCGCACGTAAACACTTACGACAATCATCCTATGTTCTCCCTTTCAAGAATCCCATAAATCCAGATACACTTATTTTAGGCGGTATCTCAACCAGCATGTGCACATGATCTGGGCATACTTCAGCTTCTATGATATTTATTCCTTTCCACTTGCATAACTCTCTTAAAATCGCTCCTAGTTCAATCTTTTTCCTCGAAAAATACCTTCCTTCTATACTTCGAAGCAAGCACTATGTGATATTTGCAGTTCCATTTTGTATACGATTAACTGTGTATCGTTCATGATGAATGACCTTCTTTTGATATCGTTGTTGCAGTTGGCATACCGCAATTTTATTATATTAAAAGGAGTTCTTATGTCTTGCTCACCGCGGAAAGCTCTCCGGACCCCACGTCTAACGTAGGGTTTTCTAGATATAAAAAGCACTGCAAACCTTTGCAGTGCAATAAGACTTACTACTTATTGTCTAACTAAGCAGACATTATCAATTCTAGAGCGCAAGAAATGATTTATGTGTTATATTGAAAAAGTCAAATTACTTCTGAATTGTTCAAAGACATTTTCAAACAACTTAATATTTTTTTCAACCACCGCTCCTGGGGAAATATGTGTTACCATATATGTGATACGATCAGGAGGAGAACTAGTAAGCCTATGGACTTCTATTTCACTAGTCTGTTGTAAGTCAGCGACCACAGATTCCGGACAAATCGCCCAAAATCGAGGTTGTTTCATAAAGCTACGCATTAGAGGCACACTATCAATCCATAAGTATGGTGGAATTGAGGAATCCCACCAGGTAGTATGCCATTGCACAAATGCAGGGCTCCATTCAATATACAGTTCATCTCTACAATCCATCTGGCTGGGATGAATCGGCCCGTCACCATACCTTCCATCCCGTTTCCTAATAAGATACATTTTTTCACGAAAGACTGGTTTGGAAACAAATCTATCACTCTCTATATTCAATAGAACAAACCCAATATCAAGGTCTCTACTTTCTATCATACGGTAAATTTCCAATGATTGCTGGGTACGGATGCGAATCTTTACCGATTGATATTCACAGGAAAGCATCTCATACAGAGGCATCAAAATGAACAAATTCAGACTATCCACACTGCCTATCTGCAGTTCAATTCCTGGAATTTCTTTCTTTATCCCCTGAATTTCTTGAAATAATGTAATCCAGCGTTCTGCATAAGTAATCAAACGCTTGCCCGCAGCAGTAAGTTCTATTGTTCGAAAACCTTGACCTCGTTGAAATAATATAACGCCCAATTCTTCTTCCAGCATTTTAATGCGATAGCTAATTGTTGATTGAGATGTAAAAAGGCTGTTAGCTGCATTTGTTATGCTTCCGGTCTGTACTACTGCCAGAAAAGCCTGTATGTCACATAGATTCATTTCTATCATCCCTTATTATATAGTGTTTATTTCCATCATAACATAGGGAAAACCTCTTGTAAAAAGACTGTTCTACACAGTTCTAAGCACCAGATACGAAATGCACAAAGATATCATAAAATAAGGCACGGCCTTTGGATTTTTCTCTCTTATTTATTGAAGGTCTCCATATTCATCTTGCCCAAACGCTTGGCAATAATCGTTGTCCCGGCCAGATCACCCACATTGTTCAGGACAGTATGTGCTGGATCAATAGTTGGCCAGATAGCAGCCAAAATAGGAATTAACGTGAGAGGCATTCCCAGCGTTTCCAGCATTACGGTAGACATGACAACTCCCGCGCCCTTCACTCCAGCTGCTCCAATTGAAAGAATCATCCCCAGGAACACGAACTTGACAATACCTCCAAAGGTAATGGGGAAACCATACAAGTTAGAAGCGAAAATACAGCACAGACCTACAAACAATGCAAATCCATTCATACCACATGTGTTGCCTAGAGGCAGTGTAAAGCCATAGACATTCTCGGGTATGCCCAGTTCTTCCTCGGAAACTTTCATAGAAACAGGTAATGTTGCCGCAGAAGAAGTAGTAGAAATAGCGACCAAAATAGCAGGAGAAATCTTCTTTATGAACTTACCAACACTTATCTTGGCTAATAGCTTCACCATTAACGGATACAGAACAAATAAAATTATAAGAGCACATATGTTATCGGTGATCATGAATACCAGAACTTCCTTCATCATGGCACCACTGACAGTAGATACCATAGTAGCCATCAGGGACATAATGCCAAGCGGAGAGTATTCCATTACATATTCTGTTATCTTCATCATAGTTTCACTGCCTTGATCAATTATGTGAACAAGACCCGAGACCTTTTCTCCAAGGGACAACAATGCAATACCGAGGAACGAGGAAGTAACAACAATATAGAGAACAAAGCGTCCACCTACAGAGCGAAGCTGCTTGACATCACCCATCTTACATATTCCGCTGGTAATGCTGAAAAATACCAAGGGTACAATTAACATTTTGAGAAGGCGAAGGAAAATGTTACCTAATGGAGAGATGAAAGATGCTGCATCTGGAGAAATGAAACCGATAATCAAGCCAATAACTATACCGATAAGGATTTTTTTCCAAAGGGTAATTTTTTTCAGCTTTTGCATTTTGTTTTCTCCTTCCAATTTTCAATATAATTTTAATTTTTGTGTTCTGCCGCGATTTCAGCTGTAATCTTCAAGAATTGATCTATCTCTTCCACTGTATGACAGTGAATAGGAGATACACGAATTGCGCCTTCCAGTCCTAAAGATTCCACGATACGTTTGGAATACAAGCTGGTATTGATGCGCTCAAACACTGTCACGCCACGCTTATAGTATTCGGCAACTGCCTCCTTGAAGCCTATTCCATGAATGCCAATGGCTGAAATCAGATCTCGGTTTACAACGCTGGGATTATCAAGATAAACCGTAACACCCGGAATATATCTCAGTCCAGGCACCTGCGCTGTTCCTTCCATCATTCGGAACAGCAGCGCACGTTCGTGTAGATGAATATGTGTCATACCCTCTACATACTGTGTACGACGTTCTTCAGAATGAGTATAGTGACGCCCTATCCAGCAGACATAGTCTACAACAGCAGAAATGGACGCATAGTTGGGATGTGGAAATGTACCGAGTTCCCATTCATTTTCATCCTTTGCCAGCAGTTTGTCATGAGGCAGCTTTGCAACACGGTCGGACACATATCCATAGCCACAACCTCTGATACCAAATGCCTTATACGGCGCAAAGTTCATGCCGTCCAGCTGCAGCTTTTCAACATCCAATACTGCATGAGGCATATGCTGAACTGCGTCAGAGATGATATATAGATCTGGCTTGATTTTTCTGGCTTCTCTTACAATTTCCTCAATATTGAAAATATATCCTGAAATATTAGAAGCGCTCATCACATTAAGCAGGCAGGTATCTTTATCGATGTGATGCAAAATTTCTTCCGTATTCACCCCGCCAGTATTGGGATTAGCAATGGCTACACGAAATTCCTTACCGGTTCTGTCCGCATAATATTTTGTAGAATCATATGCGGAAGGGTGTTCAAGTGAGGTGGTAACAACATTAGTACCAGGTACATTTTCAATGATTGCACGAGTCATCCGATACATTACTTGAGACGCTGTCAGTTCTGTAACCAGTGCACCGGACTTAGCGCCGAAAATTACCTCCATAATATCCCGTATACCATCAGCTTTAACTTTCTTAAGCATCATTGAGGTATCATGAATCCGCTCGGGGCAATCTGGAATCTGTTCAAACATAGCCTTAGCATCTACAGCAGCTTTCAGGCGAAGCGATCCGCCAGAATTTTCAAAAAAAATTCGTTTCCTTTTGAGATAGTCGCTTTCCAAATAGCAGAAACGACTTCTTATTTCCTGTATCAGAGCAGGATCAAAGAGCACCCCTTTGGCCTCATCGCCCATTACTCACATCTCCTTTTCTTCACAAAGTTTAATCTTCCATTTTTAGGGCAGCTTTTCATAAGTAAACTCTTTCCATAAACCAATTTACCTTACTACGATAGTAAGGATAATAAATGAATGCTACTCCAACAGAAGATCCTTTCTTGTTATGTTAACACATAAAAAATCAATTGAATAATATCAGTTTCAGATATTAATTATCGAACAGTTTGATATTTAAGTGCAAATTAAATAGGGAATGGCAGAACAGGCCTCTTGGCAGGAAATATGCTATTGTTTTCATAGATGCTATCCATTGAGACAACAAAAAAAGTGGACTATGCAGCTGCGTAATTGGGATAAGGTATATGGTGAGTTGTCCAGAAAAATGTTCCCAGGTACAGCACTTAAGAACTTATCTGTCCCAATTGAAACAATATGTTCTTATGTTCTGTACCCGGCATTAAATTAATACATCATTTAACATATCTGGAAATTATTTTTCTCAAAGGTTGACTTTTTTAGAAAAAAAATCGTCTTATATATTAGACCTCAAAAAGCGCATTTTTAATATAAAATGCGGGCAAGCGTCCATATTCATGGCATGATTATATTATGCTACAAAACATTAAACCATTATTGTACAA
>JBLNDG010000237.1:0-13238 GCA_050261415.1 Caulobacteraceae bacterium
TACCCTAATGTATTCAATGCAGATCTGCTGTCACGCCAGTCGCTTCTTACTTTCACCCATAGCTGCAGGTTTACCTTGCAGTCAAGTATGTTTTCTATATCTATCCTGGCCCTTGTGCCTATCTCTTTGAGCATCCTGCCCTGTTTACCTATTATGATGCCCTTATGGGAATCCTTCTCGCAGTATATGGTAGCCTCAATATCTATAATGCCTCTTTCGTCCCTTTCCTTCATGGATGTAACCTCCACCGCTGTTCCGTGGGGGACTTCTTCGGAAGTAAGGCCAAGTATCTTTTCCCTGATAAGCTCCGATATAATAAACTTTTCAGGCATGTCGGTGTAAATATCCTCCGGGAAATACAGCGGGCCCTCAGGCAGATGCTTTATAATCTCCTTCAGAAGTTCATCCATATTTTCCCCTGTTTGGGCGGAAACAGGTATAATACAGTCAAAATAATCTTCGTGCATGCTCATTGATGCCAAGATTTGTCCCAGCTTGCCTTTTGCTATCCTGTCAATTTTATTCAGGACAAGTATAACAGGTGAACTCACCTTTCTTGCGACTTCTACTATGTGCATGTCTCCCTGCCCTATTTCAGCCGAGCAGTCAAAAACCACCACAACCACATCAACACCCTTAAGGGATTCGGTCGCAGACTTCACCATGTACTCTCCAAGCATATGCTTCGGTTTATGTATACCTGGAGTGTCAATAAATATAATTTGGGAATCATTTGTGGTATAGATGCATCGAATTGAATTTCTTGTCGTCTGGGGTTTGTTTGATATTATCGATACCCTTTCGCCCAAAAGTTTGTTGATTAGTGTAGATTTTCCTACATTAGGCCTTCCAATAATTGATACAAAACCGGATTTAAACTTTTTATCCATCAAATCACCCCTGTATGCTGTCGTATATATTATTATTCCTTATCTGCTTTAAATTCTACAAATGCTTCCGGTAAAAGTTCCCCTATGGTATGGACCCTTACCTTATCTCCGCTTCTTGTTATAATCTTGATATCCAAGCCCCATTCCGATATGAACTGCCTGCATATTCCGCAGGGGTATGTAAAGGATTCCAGATTGCTGGCAACAGCTATTGCCTCAAATTCCCTTTCTCCCTCCGAAATCGCTTTTGTCAGTGCAACTCTTTCAGCACATATTGCAGCACCGTAAGAAGCATTTTCTATATTGCAACCTGTATATATTTTACCTGTCTTTGTAAGTACTGCAGCCCCTACTTTGAACTTTGAATATGGAACATACGCATATTTCATGGCGTCCTTCGCCTTATCCAATAGTATGTCATAATTCATGGTTTTCACTCCTTTATCTCAATCTTTACATAGTCTGGAACCACCTGAATCCATGTAACGCCTTTATTTAAGAGGATTTCATTCCCTTTAAGGTCCTTGTAAACTGTCCTGGAGCTCCTATCCTCCTTGCTCCATTCAATTTCAATGAGTTTGCCGCCGGTAAGGTAATATCCCCGGTTCGTACCTAAGTTATTAACTTCTAGTCTTCCCACTTTATCCAGTACTTTAGCCGTCGTCTTCTCAATTATTATATTAGTTGTCGAAATTTCTTTCCCCGACTCTTTGTCCTTAAGCCTTGTATCATTTATTGTCCTGTAATATATTTTTTCTTTCCCGTCATATTCATATCCGACTTTATAATTTTTACTATAGTTCATACTTATCGATCCGGTTCTCTTTCCATCCAGATCCATAAACTCCTGGCTGAATTTGAAATATTCCGGAGCACTTTTGTTTTCAAACTTGTTTTTGGACATGACTTCCCTCATAAGCTTCGTGCTTGTGTAAAGGTTATGAGGCATTTTCCTGTCATTTGAACGCCAAAAGCACGGGGAACCCTTTAAGTCATTCAAGGTGTCCACCTGCAATTTTACCAGGTCCTGCAGCGCTTGGGGGCTGCCCCCGCAATGGACATATACAGCATTGAATTCCAGAGCCTTATCTATAAAATATGGCCTGGCGCTTCTCACCGGTCCGATTTTTTCAGATTGGTTATGATGATATATTGCCATGTATCTTGTTATATTCCCTTCAACAGGGATTTCGTATACTATTTCTGCCTCAAGAAGTCCTGACTGAGGCCTTGCATTATGCTCATTGTCTATCATTACTGCTATCGGTCTGAGCTTCAAATCCTCCGCATCCTGCACCGGCAATCCGGTGATCGGACATATTCCGCCTGATTGTTCGGGACTTGGCTGAATAGTTGGCTGTGGTGTAATCTCTGGTTCCTGGGTTATTGTGTTATTTACCGGTTCGGTCTTTTTGGCACAGCCGGAAAATATTACTGCCGCCATACAGGTAATGAGTAGTATTATTAGCCATTTTTTACTATTCATTTGAAACCCTCTTTCTCTATTTATATTTTTAAAACTTGTACATTAGAAAACAATATCTGCCATTTTCTAATTTCAGAAGGCTTGTCCCCCAAAAAACACGCTCAATTATTACCTCACTGTTCTCTCAATAATGCTCCATATATATTTTGAAAAAATAAGCACTCCAATCAATACAGAGTTTATGGCGGAAACCAGAACCGCTCCTGCAGCCACATCCTTTGCTACTTTTGCAATTGGGTGGTATTCCAGGGTAGCTGTATCAACAGCTCTTTCGATGGCTGTATTTAAGAGTTCACATATTATCACCATCGAAATCGAAATAAGCAGAAGAATCAGCTCGATCCTTGTCACTCTCAAAGCCATACTGCAAATCAATACTATTGTTGCGGCAACCAGATGTATTCTGATGTTTCTTTGGGTTTTCACAGCATAAGCTATACCCTCCAAAGCATACCTGAAGCTGTCCATCAAATTTCTCGATCCCACATTTATTACCTCTGTTGTCTGTTCAATTTCATCTCTTTCAGTATATTCTCCTGTCTTTCAAACATAGCCTTTTCCTGAGCCTCATCCTCATGGTCATACCCTAAAAGGTGCAGCATGCCATGTACCAGCAGGAATGCCAGCTCCCTCTCGAAGCTGTGGCCATATTCCTCAGCTTGCTCTTTTACTTTTTCCATTGATATCACGATATCGCCCAAAGCCAGTTCCTCATCAATGTATTCAACATCTTCATCCTCTTCATCATTCTGGTCAACTTCTTCATCAAAATCCATCAGGGGAAAGGACAGCACGTCCGTTGTACTATCTATGCCCCTGTATTCCCGGTTTAAACTTCTCATTTCCTCGTTATTGACAAAAGAAATACTGACTTCGAATTCGTCTTCGCATTCTTCGTAGTCCAGGGCTTTGCCTACTACCTGTGCGACGAAAGTCTCCAACACTTCGTCTACTTTGATTATATCCTGTCTGTTGTCAATTAAAACTGACATATTTTCATTCCCTCCATACTCTTATTATCCATATTTTGTACTATTAGCTATTATTTCACTTTCTATGCAGTTGCATGCTTGCGCTTTTCAGGCAATGGGCTATTGGCAATGATTGCATGTGGTCCTACGAAGCCCAGCTGATTCCTGGTGCCTATTGCCTAAATATCCTTAATATTTTCTGGATATTCTATCCTGTCATGGAATATTCCTGCCAGCACTTTGACAAAGGATTGTGCGATTTTTTCCAGGTCCTTAAGAGTCAGGTCGCATTGGTCAAGCTGTGTATCATTCAGCTTATCCTTAATTATTTTCCTGACACCCTGTTCGACTTGCTCCTGTGAAGGCTCACTCAGCGACCTTATATATGCCTCTACTGAATCGGCCATCATCACAATAGCTGCTTCCTTTGTCTGAGGCTTTTTAAACGGATACCTGAACTTGTCCTCTTCAACAGAATCACTTCCATCGGCATTCATAGCCTTGTGATAAAAGTAAGAGACCAGGGTATTTCCGTGATGCTGCTCTATAATCCCTACAACCGAAGATGGAAGCTTGTTCTTTTTCGCTGTTTCAACTCCATCCTTTACGTGGGAGGTTATTATCAGAGCACTTAAGTTAGGTGTAATCTTGTCATGGGGATTATCCTTCGTAATCTGGTTTTCCTTGAAAAAGTACGGTCTTTTCAGCTTGCCTATATCATGGTAATATGCTCCTACCCTGCACAGTAAAGGATTGGCGTTTACATCTTCTGCTGCCGATTCTGCGAGGTTTCCAACCAGTATTGAATGATAGTACGTTCCCGGTGCTTCAATCAGAAGCCTTCGGAGTAAAGGCTGGTTGGGGTTTGAAAGCTCTAAAAGCTTAAGCGGTGTTATTATGTCAAAGGTTGATTCAAAAAATGGCAGGGTTCCTATGGTCAGGATGGCAGACAATATACCCCCTGCGCCCCCGTACAGTGCATCAAACAGCATGCGCTGGGGCTCAACCCGGGTTATAAATCCCACACTGAATATTATAAGCATGCTGGTCAGGCTGATTGCCAGTCCGGTAAGCATGAAGGTGCTCCTGTGGTGACTCTGTGATACAAGCCCGGCTCCAAGGATCCCTGTAATCAGCATAACCGTTATCACAGAGAGATCAAAGCCTCCCAGGAAGCCCACCAGGATAGACATTATTATATTAGACAGTACTGCAATCCTTGGGTTTATAAGTATTGCTATAAGCATGACACCCGCCGGCAGCAGTATCAGGTAGTCGGATATGATCTTTGCGCCGATTGCAATCACGATTGAAATTATAAAGATAAGACTGATGAGGAAAATACTGGAGTTATTCACCCATAACTTTTTATCGAACCGCTTCATGTAGAGGCCCACAATAAAAAGACACACTCCTATTATTATTCCATAGCCTGTGTATATTTGCGCAGACAGACCGGCACTGCTGTTTCCGTATAGGAGCCCATACTCCTTCAAAAGCTGTATCTGCTGTTCGGTAACCTCCTGACCCTTGTTCACTATTATGGTATTTTTCTTGATTATGACTTCATCTACAGCTTCCCTTGCCTGCTGTTTTTTCTGTAATGTAGTCTGCTCATCAAAATACATATTTGGTCTTAAAACCATAACCGCAATATCTGCACCAATTTCATTCAATTTGCTTTTCTTGGGCAGATTCAGGAAGAAATCCCTTATGGTGCTTCTCTTGTCATTAATCTGCGTTTCCGTTATTCTTTCATTCAATATCTGGTTGTTTATATATTTTATATTGTCCCTCAAAGAGTTGAGGTCTGTATCCGATGTGTTGAGAAGTGTGTTGTAAAGGCTATTGTTCAGGCTTATATTTGATTCCTGCTCAATAGCATTGAGTTTTTGTGTTTTGTCAAGGGTTTCATTCTTTTTTACCGATTCAATGAGATCAAAGAAACTGTCGACCTTCTTTTCTATATCAATCTGGACTGTCAAATCAAGCTTGTACACAGGTGCAACGCTTTCCTCCGCCTGTCGCCTTTTGGATTCTGTAGTCACCTTGTCCACTTCATCGGAAGGTGCATATATATCCTCTCCGGATATTTCCCCGGCGCTCAACTTGTATTTCTGCGGCGACACGTTCAGTACAAACAGAGAAAAAAGCACAGCAAAAAGACATGTAAATATAACTACTTTTGTAGCTGCATTGCTTTTAATCAGCCTTCTGAAGTTAGAAATAGAAAACTTAATCATTAATCTTCTCCCATTTACTCTGAAATATCTTCTCTGTTATTACGCTCCCTGCTTTCCGCATTCAGTTTTTCATATCTTTCATAAGCCTTTATTATATCTCTTACAAGCCTGTGCCTTACCACGTCTTTTTCATTGAAATAGACAAATTCAATGCCTTTAATATTTTTAAGAAATTCCTAGGCTTCTTTAAGTCCGGAGAATTTGCCCCTCGGCAGGTCCACCTGCGTAATATCCCCTGTTATTATCGCTTTTGACCCAAAGCCCAGTCTGGTTAAAAACATCTTCATCTGTTCCGGTGAAGTATTCTGGGCTTCATCAAGTATGACGTAAGAATCATCAAGGGTCCTGCCCCTCATATATGCAAGGGGTGCAACCTCTATTACTCCTCTTTCTATTTGCTTCTGGTAGGTTTCAACCCCAAGTATATCATATAGTGCATCATATAAGGGCCTCAGGTAAGGGTCTACCTTGTTCTGCAGATCGCCTGGCAAAAAGCCCAGCTTTTCCCCTGCTTCCACTGCAGGCCTGGTAAGTATTATCCTGCTTACTTCCCTGTTCTTAAAGGCTTTTACCGCCATTGCCATTGCAAGATACGTTTTACCGGTACCTGCGGGGCCAATCCCGAATACTACGTCGTTGCCCAGTATTGCATCAACATATTTCTTTTGCCCGATGGTTTTGCATTTTATTGCTCTGCCTCTTGCCGTGGTAATTATGACATCGCTAAGCTCGTAAGACTTCTTTTCTTCACCTTCCCTGACCAATTCCATGGTATAGCTTACAGAGTGACTGGTAATTATCTCTCCTTCATCCTGCATTTTAAGCAGTATATCCAAGGTCTTTCTGACCATATTTACCGCCTTCTCTTCACCAATTACCTTTACTTCACCTTCTCTTACGATGATATCTACGCCGAACTCCTCTTCGATCATTTTCAGGTTTTGATCGAAGTTACCGAAAAGGCTGATTATTTTTTCCATATCATGTATCTCTATGTTTGACTCTATAATGTTGCTTGACAATGCTTCTCCTCCTATTTTATTTTTTGTTTGACTCCTATATCTTCAAGGACTTCAACTGCTATCTTTGCTTTTACAGATTTCTTATCCACATAATAGTTTATTTGCCTATTAAGTATTACAGCTTCTTCCGGTATCTGCAGCTTTATTCTTGCATTTAGCCTCTCTTCACACCTTTGCTTCGCTTCATTGACAGTAACGGTTTTCAGAGAGGGTAACAGCTCCTCAAATCTATATTCTATAAGTTTCACCGGGAATACATAATCCCCGAAGCTTAATATATTCTTTTCTTCCACGTATTCGTTGTAATCTTTAAATTTGATGCTCTTTTTACCGGACAATTCCTTGTTCAGTATCTGAAGCTTGTATTGGGTGGCAGTATTGCCTGTGGGCTTATAATCCACCTGCTGCAGTGGTATCTCCTCTACGTCCTCATACCAGGTCCTTGCGCTTACCTTCGCCATTGAGTGGATGTACCTCGTTTCAAGGTTCTCCCTGGCAATTGTTCCTGTGACCAGCTTCTGTCCCTTTCTTACCGTATCTCCATCCTTAACCATAGGGTCGCCGCTAAGAACCAGTATTTTGGATATGACGCCATCCTTGGCAGCCACTATATCGCAAGCATCACTGCGGCTTATTATATGGGGCTCTTCCCCCTTCTCCACAACCTCGATGACTGCTTTTGTTCCCTTTATCTGAATGCCTATCCACGATAGCTCCGGCATCTTGATTAATATCCGGTTCTCTATATGTCTTTTGTCCAATTTCCCCTTAAGGGCTCCTTCGCGCAGGCCTTCCTCATAGAGGCACTTTACCAGTTTGGTATTATCAATATTTTTTGTACCGACTATTTCAATCATCCAGATAAAGGAAGACATAATATAAACAAAAATAAACAATGACAGCAAGGCTGCATAAAAAAGCTTTCTCCTCTTAACATTCCTGATAACAAAAGGAAATCCATGCTTACTTAATATGCTGACTGAACTGTCTGTCTTCCTTACAATTTCTCTGAGCCTTGTAAAATTCCCCAGACCAATTTTGGCTTTTATTGTAGTGTATTCAACCTTCTCAATGTCCCATATATATATATTATTGACAACTGCCAGATTAATAAATCTCTCAATCTTCAATCCTTTAACAATAATAATAGCATATCCCCTGAAATAATTCCATATTCGTATGATAAACATGGCTTTTCCCCCTCAGACCATTAATAGCTGACGCTTAGAATTTCACCGGTAATTGTTATTTCCTCCTGGAATATTTGTTTTATGCTAAGGTTCTTGCCGCATAGCTTCATAATTCCACTGCCGGTATTGACTCTTATGAGCTCTTCATTGTATTCGATTATCCCCTTGTGGTTTTCAATTGTAACCTGACTGGTTCCGATAATAATAACTTTTGAAACATCCAGGACTATATCCTTCGGAAGTTCAAAAGCGTTAGACAGCTTCTCCCTGATTTTGTAACTCCTTTTACCCATAGCGCCCACCTCTATATAAATGTATGCTGGTGAGGCATAATGAAGAACAAAAAGGGACTGATGGTAAGTATTACAATAGGAGCAGCCATGTATAGCTAGTCATTGGTATAGAAAGCTTGATGGAGTCTAAGTTCTGAATCCTAAGAAAAACCTGACGTTTTTCAAAGGGCTCCGAGCCCTGAAAAACTAGCTCAACCTCGTGTTTCGCTCACGGTTGTTTCTAAGGATTTAGCCCTAAGACCCATTAGCAAGCTTTCTATAAGATGCCTATCTATAAATGGCTGCTTTTGCATAAGTGGCTATAGAAGCTAATCGTATGTATAACAGGGCATTTTTTATGAAGTTTGGTAACAGGTCTTTGAATCTACTTTCGCTAAAAAATTACGTGAAGCTGGCACGATGCCAGCTTAGGCGTTACAGCGCAGCGTAGGTCACGGATGACCGTTTAACGCCGGTAGAATTTTTCGAAAGTAGAACATTAGACCTGTCAAACTCATAAACATGCTTCGGTATACATACCATTCGATTATCGGTAGCTATCTGAAAATAAAGGGACTGTGCCATTAGTATAAATTAAAGGCGCAGTCCCTTTTATGGATTAGTGTATATTTTTTAAGAAGCTTCGAAGTTTATTCTGGAAGATTTCAGGTTTTTCTATATGGGGCGAATGTCCCGAATCCTTTACCACAAACTCTTCATAATACCCGCCCTTTTCCTTGTACATTTCCAGTACATATCTTGTCTGGGATACCATTGGCTGGGGAGGATACACATCATCCCCCGGCCATCCCGGTACAAACCCTGACTTTCCTAAGAACCCAAAATCAAAGAAGGATTGATCCGATACAATCATATCGTTTTCCCCCCGCACCCAAAGTATCGGTACTTTCTTGGCAATATCCACAATAGCAGCTGTGTTCATGTAATTAGGGGACATGGCATTATTGATCCCGCCCTTCCCGGGTGCTACACCCGGCCATTCGCTGCATGCAGAGAAGTCTCCCGGATAGAATCCTTCTCCTACTTTTGTGGATATCATCGATTTTACGAACATATCCTCAATTTCCTTACCTACCTTAAATGGGGGCTTGAAATAAAACTGGTTCATAACGTTTCTGGGGCTGTTTGGAGAACCTTCACCTTCATCCCCATCTTTTATAAGCTTCAGAAATTCAGGATTTACAGAGCCTGCTCCTGCTCCTGAGAAACTGGTGTTGCAAGGTATTCCATCCACACTCTTTGTACTTCCGAATCCATATGGAGATACGGAATTTATAAGAATCAATGCACTTATATCTTCCGGATGGTCGATAGCATACTGCATTATAATCCCGCCGCCTAATGACCAACCCACTATGGGGAATGGCTTCTTTATGCTCAGTGCATCAATAAACGACTTCAGGTCATCGCTCCAATCCCTGACCCCGCGAGTAGCATCTATGGGAAGTGCCTCAGTATTACCATAGCCCCGCATATCGGGGGCCAGCAGTCTGTATTCGCTTTTCAGTGCAGCTATGGTCTCCATCCAAAAATAACTGGAGGATACGTTCCCATGTACCAGTACCAAGGGCTGCTTGTCGACGTCTCCTGCTGTCAGATAAGACATGTTAATTCTTTCTGTTTTTATGGATTTTGTCTCTATAGTGCCATTACCCATAGATTATCCCTCCTTGCTCATTACATAACTACTCCGCCGTCAACACTCAATACTGTTCCGGTAATGAACCTGGCTTCGTCTGATGCGAGGAAGCAGTATGCATTGGCTATGTCCTCCGGTTGTCCTAGAGATCTTAACGGAGATTTTTCCTTCATCATTTCAAGAACCTTTTCCGGCATCTTTTCAGTCATAGGAGTCATTATAAATCCTGGTGCCACAGCATTTACACGGATACCCTTTTTGCCGAGCTCCTTGGCCCATGTCTTTGTCATGCCGATAACGCCCCATTTTGTAGCTGCATAATTGGTCTGCCCGTAATTGCCGTAAAGTCCTACAACAGATGAAGCATTAAGTATTACACCGCCGCCATTTTCTGAAAAGTACGCTGCTGCAGCCTGACCGCAGTTGAATACACCCTTAAGATTTACATTTATAACTTTGTCAAAGTCCTCTTCCGTCATTTTAACAAGCGTGCCGTCAGCAGTAATGCCCGCGTTGTTGACTAAAATGTCAATCCTTCCAAAGGCTGCTACAGCGTCCTCAAAAAGCTTCTTTATGCTTTCCCTGTTTGTAACATCCACTTTAAGACCTATAACTTTTCCGCCAAGCTTCTTCAGTTCTTCAACCGTCTCGTTTACCTGGTCGATATTGACATCGCAGACTACTACCTTTGCTCCTTCCTGAACAAATTTAACAGCAGTGGCTTTGCCGATACCCCTTGCTGATCCTGTAATAATGGCAACCTTTTCTTCGAGTCTCATAATTTTAACCTCCTTGATAATATCGTTTTGTAATGTTAACAAGATTTAGGAACCTGTATTTTTTATACTTTAAATTCTATACCTCCCTTAAAGGAAGATAAATCCTTATGAGAAACATTTTACAGTTTAAGTGTCCGAAGTGCAACAGCAATCATGCATTTCTACCAGAGCATATACTTGTCTGCCGCTTCCCTAAGTTCCTCCCTAAAGTCAGGATGTGCAACAGCTATAAGGTTGTTGGCCCTTTCCCTTACTGTACGCCCTCTAAGATGAGCAACCCCATATTCTGTGACAATATAATCCACGTCGTTTCTCTGGAGTGTAACCCCTGCACCCGGTGCCAGGAGTGGGACTATCTTCGATACGGTTTGATTTGCTTTTTTGCTGAAAGTGGTGGAGTATAGCGCTATGATGGACTTTCCGCCTTCACTCATCTGTGCTCCTCTCGCAGTGTCGGCCTGCCCGCCTGTTCCGCTGAACTGGATATGGCCCAAGGACTCAGAACAGCACTGCCCGGTTAAATCTACCTCCATGGATGTATTTATTGAGACCATCTTATAGTTTTTAGCCAGGGTTTCCGGATCGTTTACATAGGAGCCCCGGAGCATTTCCACTCCCGGATTATGGTCGATAAATTTATACAGCCGGTCCGTACCCAATGCCATTGTAGCAACGAATTTTCCCCGGTGTATGGTCTTTCTTTTATTTGTAATAACACCTGCTTCATAAAGATCAATCATACCTTCTGTCAATAATTCCGTATGAACCCCCAGATCCTTCTTTGTTTTCAGTGCTTCAGAAACAGCATTCGGAATACCCCCTATGCCCAACTGGATTGTAGAGCCATCCTCCACCAAGTCTGCTATATACTGGCCTATTATTCTATCCTTGTCGCTGGACTCTGCATATGGGAATATCGGTATCGGCCTTTTGGATTCATAAAAGAAGTCAACATCACTGATATGAATATTGGTATCTCCATATGTCCTGGGATAGTTTTCATTGACTTCAAGTATTACTATATCCGCTGTTTCTACAAACTCCTTTTCATAGGTGCAGGACACTGACAGGTTGAAATACCCATGCTTATCCATGGGTGCCGATGACCCTATGAATATGTGCGGTTTTTTATAATGCAGCCTATCCCTGGCAGATATATGAAGATGATTGGGTATATAGCCCGTAGTGCCGAAGGGGTGGGATTTTCTTATCGTCGCGGTATAAAACCATGCTGCATTTGTAAAATGCCCTTTCATCTCCAGATCGGTAAAAAATTTATAATCCCCCATGTTGATACAGGTCAGTACATTGACATTATGCACCCTGTCAGCAACCTCGTGGAGCCTGCTCATAAATTCATACGGTTCTGCAACTGCCAAAGCGGAAACTATGTCAGTATCGGATTCCACCATTGAAAGTGCTTTGTCGACATCAATGAGCTTACTTTGGTATTCCTGTTTGTAATCCATATATATGCCCTCCTTCGTCCTGTACAGTACCCCATTTTATTGTATTGGCAGCCCAGGCATAACCAATGCCTGCCCCTACGGTGGATACTATATCGCCGTCCTTGATTTTTCCTTGTTCCAGTCCCAGCTTAAGGGATAGTATCTGGTCAAGCTGTCCGATATGTCCATAATCCTTTAGATAAACCGATTTTGAGAGATCAAGCCCTAATTCCTGAAGTATGAATTTATGTGCAGAGTACTTGAAGTGCAGTATGCCGAGGTAATCAATATCCTCCTGTGAGTATCCGCTCTTTTTAAGCGAATCCCTTATTACCTTTAAAAAGTTCGGTGTAGACTTTTCATTCAGCCTTGCCTTCATTCCATCAACATCAAACACATCCAGGGATTTCTGGGCTTCCAATGCATTAGCAGGAGTAATTGGGTTTACTGTGCCTCCGTATCTTACTCCGGCATCTCTTGCAAATGACCCGTCGCTGATTATGGATGATTCTAAAAGTTCATTCCTTCCCAGGTTCTTTTTGAGCACTATTGCTGCTCCGCCTGCGCCCAGGTTATACATGAAGCTTACCCTGTTGTTCTTATAATCTATAAAATCACCGTTTCTGTAACCTCCGCAAATAAGAATGGTATTCAGGCTGTCATCGCTAAGCAGCATGTCTTTTGCCACTTTCATGGCAGTTATGCAGGTGCAGCATCTCTGCTGGATATCAAAACCGTATGCATTGTAAGCACCCAGCTTCTCCTGTATATATATGGCTGAAGTTGTAAGGGGGTATTCCTTCCACTCCTCCCCCATGCACATAACCACATCAATATCCAATGAGTTAATGCCATATTTCTCCAAGGCTATTTTTGCCGCCTTATAACCCATTTCCTGGGTTCCATCCTCCGGCCCCGGAATGGGCTTTCTCTCGAAACCGAGCTTTTCAATTACAGCTTCTTCGCTCCATACTCCACCTGTGGCTTCCGACACTTCCTTCGCAGTCATGAATTTTTCAGGTGTGTAAAATCCGAGTCCTGCAATTCCAACATGTTTTCTCATGACCTTACCTCCCCAATAGAATAAGCATATAATTTTTGTTAATTAAATACGGATTGCCAACCTATTCTTTTATGCTTCCATACATAGACTGCAATATCTGTGCCAAATCATAACCACCCGTCCAACGGGTGGTTTGCACTAAGGCTATAAGCCTTTTTTACCGGCCAGCGCCTAAAGACGCTGGCTTTCACTTTGTTCAAGCCACTACGGCATT
>JBLNDG010000238.1:0-15433 GCA_050261415.1 Caulobacteraceae bacterium
GGTATTTGCATATCCTTACGGGCAATATAACAGTATATCTGAAGATGTTGTCAGAAGGTTGTTTAAGGCATCATTGACCATAGATCCTGGAGTAAGAAGCTATGGGAAGCTGTCTGATTTATATCTGGTTCCGCGCATTACAGTAGCAAATGACGCAGATGTAATTAAAGAAATTGACAAGTACAGATAATAATTATATCCATTTGCCATAAAGAAGGTATATAAAACAAATTTTTTGATATAATCCATAAATAAAACCCTGTTATTGCATTGACCAGGTAAACTCGTGCGGAGGGATGACAATGCTTCAGTTCCTTGGAGCCGGAAGTGCCTTTAATACGGAAAAGGGAAATACCAGTGCTTTTATAAAAAAGAACGGTATATTGTTCCTCATTGATTGTGGAAGTACATGCTTTTCAAAGCTGAAAAATGAAAATATGCTTGATGGAGTTAAAAATATTTATATACTGGTTACTCATATGCATCCGGATCATGTCGGATCTCTGGGAGACTTGATTTTCTACTCCTATCATATAATGGGGAAAAAGGCTGCTGTCATAATGCCCGGAAATGATTATGTAAGCATCCTGCTTAAGCTTATGGGAGTTACATCAAAAATCTATAATTTAATTGAATTTGATAAAGAATATACAGTGAAGCAGGATGAGTTCTCAATTGTAATCAGAAGTATTGAAGTCTCCCATGTCAAGGATTTGAAGTGCTATGGATATATTCTGGAGGAGAATGGCCATAGAGTATATTACAGCGGGGATTCACACAATATTCCCGAAAAAATCCTAAAGGATTTTTATAAAGGCGCAATAGAGACTATTTACCAGGATACAACCTGGCTTGATTATCCGGAAAATCCCCACATGTCCTTCAGGAAGCTGTGTGATGTAATAAAGCCGGAATATCGCAGCAGGGTGTACTGCATGCACCTTGAAGAGGATTTTGACGTGCAATCGGCAAAAAAACACGGATTTAATATAGCATATGAATTGATGTGAAGAATTCCTGATTTTTTTCGAAAAAAATTCTTGTTAATCCACTAATAACATGTTGACATACCTTATATTCTTTTGTATAATAAAAAAGTCGGTTGGCGAAACCGTCAAAACACACAAACGTGCGCCATTAGCTCAGCTGGTAGAGCAATTGACTCTTAATCAATGGGTCCCGGGTTCGAGTCCCTGATGGCGCACCATTTTGATTTTTTGGCTAAAAACCTTGGTTTTCAAGGTTTTTTTGTTTTTTTGAATTTCTTGTTGAAACCGGCTAATTACTTATGTTTTTGGGGTAGTAAACGTTACGCTTTTCTTGTTTATATAGAGCCGTTTAGACAAATTAATAATTATATTTATACTTAAAACTGTTATAATTTATCTAGTGAGGATAAATTAGATACAGATATTTGGATAATTGGCACTACTGAATTTAATTCTATTGAAAAGGTAAAATCTATTAGCGCAGTTTTTTCATCCTATTAACTATATTTAATTGCACGAAAGATTCATTTTTCGAAAAATGAAGAGCACCTTCTAAAGGTGCTCTAATTCATTGCACGCCAACCTTTTTAACGTATATATTATCAAGCGGTGAAAATTTCTTATGGTTATTCAAAACATAAGCGGAAGCCAAATGAGAATATTTTCTTACCATTTCCAATGAAGTATACCCCAGAATCAGCTGCAAACTAAAAATGTCCCCTCCATCCATAAGATACTTAGTAACAAATGTGAGTCGGGGAATATGAGGGTGCATACGGTATTATTGAAGCCGTTGTAATTCCAGCTTGTATGTTCATTTTTCTTTCTCTCAGTCTTGCAGCTGCAATTTGAGCTAATATTAAGCTTGTGGTCATAATTAATAAGCTTGCGGTTGCAGCTGTTCTAGGAGCTGGAGAAGGACAGCGGGCGGTTCTGTTCTGCTTTGACTCTGCAATATTTCGACGACATTCTGTTTGGCTGAGATGATAAGAACTGTATAGCCTACTATACCTATAACAGCTCCAAATATTTCTTTTAATGCTAGATTTAATTCAAAAGAGGCTTTCTTTGATAATATGGATGGGTTGCCCTGCTCCATGCAAATGTTCACCTCAAAACATATGCTTTTTTATTATTAAGCTATTGAATGAAAATATGCGTATTGCAAGCAGGGGTGTTATAATAGAATAACAGGAGGTTTATAGAATGAAGAACAAATTTGCAGTAATAGTACTGTTGGCCGCAGCAGTAATAATGAGCCTTAACACATATATGATTTACAAGCTGGATAGAAAAATTGATGATATAAGCGGTAGAATGAACTATTTGGATTCCCGGCTATCGGGTATTCAAAACGCTTCGGGGCCGGCGAACAGCACAGGCCAGGCAACAGGTAACGTTAAGGCAAAAAAGGTTTTAACGCCGTCAGAACTGGCAGAATATCTAGGTATCAGCATGGAAAAAGTCTATGATATGGTCGGTGATAAAGAATGGGGATTGCCGTATGTAAATATTGACGGGGAGTATAGGTTCAGCAAAAGTGCCATTGACGAATGGCTCAAATCAAATAAGGATATAAAACTCAGCAATTAATGGATTTCAAAGGGTATCTGATGCAGATGCCCTCTATTTTTTGAACCGGTCAGATGAGCGGGACTCTGAATTTGTTGAAAGGTGAATATCTACAAATTGCCTGTAATATTTGACTGATAGTATAAAAGCAAATGTTCAGGCCTAATATTATGCTATAATTAAGAAAATTAAAAAGCATCAAATTCATGGTACTTAAGCGGCAGCCGGAATAAAGGGTATAGCAAGAAATGATAAAATTAGTCGAAAGTTGCGTACGATTGTTAAGGAATAATCAGGATTATTGTTGTATCATGTAATTAGAAGGGTGTGGGACTATGACAAATATTGAACAGGAAAAAGAGCTGATATTTGTTAAGCTCATTAGAAAAGGGCCCCATGTACTGGAATTCAGCAATGATTATCTGATGGTACATAATGGGAAAATCACGATTGCGACATCTAAAGTGCTGGAAAAATATCTATCGGTAATAGAAACTGCAGATGAAGAAAAAAAGGGGATTATGAAGAAAACAATTGCCGCACTTATAAACGAGGAGTATTATAATAACAAAGCCATCGAGTGGTACAGTCTCAGGGATTATATAGATAATTTCAATCCTAACAGACTTGAGGAGCTTAAAGAGAAAATCAGTTGAAGCAATACGATACGGCAAAATATGGAGTGTTATTGATGAAAAACTTTGCTGTTGCCGTAAAAGGCATTATAAAAAGGGCAGAAAATAATATTTACCGGGATATAAGCTTTTTGGGTGTTGCTTTAGTTATTGGCTGGACCGTTGCTTGCCTTATATTAACAGGGACAAGCAAATCTTTCGGTTATAGTTTTGTATTTGGTGCAATATATTATATATCGTTGATTTTATTGTGCCTGGCAGTTTTCAAGAATATAGGGAAATACTTCGGATCTCCTTTTAAACTAAATAGTATTCCAAAATTTATCGGGTCAAGACTGGATATTGTGTTTACATATCCGGTTTTTTTGGTGTCTTTTATAGGTGTGGTAAGCAGTATGCTGACGCTTTCCGGTCTAGTTCCGCGGAGCCCGGAACCGCTTACCGGAATAAACATCACAACTGATGAAGTATTTGTGCGGTTTTTCCTGCTGCCATTTGTAGCCTTTGCAGAGGAACTGCTGAATCTTATTGTGGTGTCATTTCTATACAAGTGTTTAAAGGTATTGAGGAGCTCCAGGCTTTTAGCAAGCGTATTGACTGCATCTGCAGTATTCGGTTTTTTGCACTCCTTCGGATGGGGTTTCGGGGCGGCTTTATCCGTAGCGGTATCATTTTTGCCGGTGTTTTTTGTAACGTTATATACGGGCAATATTTGGATAAGTGTACTTGCGCATTTATATAACGATATTATAGCCAGCATAAGGGCATACAACGGAAGTTATGCAACAGCTATGATTGCTGTTATTGTTTTTGTACCTGTTGTTTGGTCAATAGCTGCTGCCTTTGGAGTATATGGCAAAAATAAATAGGTACCGGTATTATCTGTCTGTGATTGGCTCCAAATTTTTGACAAATTCATAGAAACTGTTGTAATCTCCCATATAATCACTGTGTATATCTTCAGAAGTCCTGTGGATCATATGATTGGTGATAAGGAAGGTTTTTAGCCCAAGCCTGGAGGATATAAGATCCTCCTGAACATCGTTTCCTACCATCATGCACTGTTCAGGCTTCTTGCCTATTTTCTCAAGAACCTCACTGTAATAATGCACCTGGGGCTTGCAGTAGTGATTGTCTTCGTAAGAAGTTATATAACTGAAATCCTCCAACTTTAGTCCTGCCCATTGTATCCGCAGATGTATTGCTTTTCGTGGGAACAAAGGGTTTGTAGCAATTACAAGCTTATAGTTTTTCTTCTTCAGAATGTCAATACTCTCCGTGATGAGCGTTTGGCTCTCAACCGCTTCTCTTGTCTTATGAAAGCCTGTATCATAAAAGCGGTCGAAACGCTCCATATATGTTTCTATTTTACCGTCAATGAGCTGACTGAATTTTCCCATGAAGACTTCTTCATTTGTCTTGTATTCTACATTCCTGACCATCTCTTCAGTAGCGGTCCAAATATGTTTTACAAGCAGTTTGGGGTCTATCATGTCTCTGAACATACACCCCATTTCATTAAAATAAATCTCGGTAAATCTTTGCATATCCATAGGCAGCAGAGTGCCATCCAGATCGAATAATATTGTATCTATCATTTATACTCTCCTTCATATGTAAATTCATGGTCTTGTACAATTATAACCCATAAAATCAATATATAAAATAAAATGCTAAAAGAAAAATTAAAAATGCGATGAATATGCAGTGATATGTAAGAAATAGAAAATGTCGAAAGCTTAATTTTTGTGGTAAAACCAACTAAATGCAAAAGGAATACGTCGAAATTTTTAGAACGATATATAGCGATATTTTTGGAAAAATAAGTTAGTATGAATATATAACAATAGACGCAGCATCACCTGCTAAATTATATTATCTTTTCAGGGGGTATGGGCGGTTGGAATCAAAGTATGTAAGGCAGAATTATATAAATTTTGACAGGATATTGTTGAGATTCTTGCTGGCTGTATCTTTAAACGCATTAATAGCTTTACTTCTATCATTTAGAGCAAGTAATGAAAAGAATTTAATTTTTCACGCCATAGCTGAGCTTACATGCGTGTTTATTGCAATATCTGCATTTGTAATCGTCTGGAGTACTCATGCAAGGGGCAATATCAGGGATCATCTAGTAGGCTATGGTTTCCTGGCAATTTCTATATTTGAACTCTTACATACCTTTTATATCCTGCCAATAGGTGCATATTCACAGAGTAACCGTGAAATTGCCTCAGAATTTTGCATTGCAAGCAAGGTTACAGAAGCTGTTGTATTATTCTCAGTTTCAATTCACGGTATGAAAATAAAAATAAACAGATGGGCAGGCTTGATCTTTGCCATGCTTTATTCTGCTCTGATAGCAGCATTTATTCTGGTAATCCCTGATACATTCCGCTCAATATCTACTACAAGAATCTATACTAATGCGAAGATTACAATCGAATGCGGTGTTATTGCAATATTACTGGCAGGACTCTACAATTTCAGAAAAATAAACATTGAAGAGAAAGGTATGATTGATTACAAGTACGTTCTGTTATCCATACTTATTGCTATACCCACTGAGCTATTTCACATTATTTTTCAGCTGTTTCATCCTTTCACAAATGCTTTTGCACATGTACTTAAAGTCACATTCTATTATTTCCTGTTCAGGGGGGTAGTACTGAACGCTATTAATTATCCATATTATAAGCTTGAAGAGGTGTGGAGCCATAATGAAAGGATATTGAATTCGCTTCCTTTGGGAGTAGCTACCTTTGATGAAGGCAACCGGGTCAATTTTATAAATAAAAGAGCGGAAGAGCTTACCGGATACAGCAAGGAAAGCCTATACGGCCTTACTATTGAGGAATCAACCTATAAATTTATTGGGCTCGATATGGTGGCGGACAGTCCCTACTCAAAGGTAGCAGAAGGTTTATGCCAAAATATTGATATTAATACTGAATACTACGATGTGAATAGTTCAAAAATAAAAATCTGCGTAAATTTAAGCAAGCTTGATAAAGGAATTTTGGTTATTTTTAATGACATAAAAAAGGAACAGGAGCTTGCGAATATAAAGCTCCAAACCAGAGCCATATTGGATGCTTTTGATCAGCCTGTATTTGTTTATGACAAAAGCGGAAAAATATCTGCTTATAACAACTATTTTAAAGAGATGCTGGAAATTGACGACTTGGATATTCAGGACTCAGATATCAACATGCTGCATAATTTTCTTTCAATACTTTGTATAAACCGTGTATCCAAGGCTGCCGTAGCGGGCAAAAAATCCATTGAATATGAGGTAAGCTATAAAACACACAGGGGTAACATTAAAGATGTATCAGTGAAGGTTTATAGTGTGCAAAACATTGATGAAGAATGTATCGGTTGGATAGGCATCGGCACTGATATAGAAAAGGTGAGGGCTGAACAGCAGAGGATATTCCAGCAGGAGAAGCTGGCACTTATAGGCCAAATGGCTGCAGGCATAGTGCATGAAATAAAGAATCCCCTTGCTACAATTAAAGGTTTTAACCAAATTATTAAGTCTAAAGTACAGGATGAAAAAATAAAAAGCTATACCCAGACAGTTGAGGATGCAATTAATGACGTAAGCAGAGTGGCTAATGAGTTTCTCAGCTTCGCAAAACCTAAACAAACTATAGTAAAGGAACTGTATATAAATTCGCTGATAGATTCTATGCAGCTTATGATTTGCAGCCACACGTTCAGGCAGGGGATAAAGACGGGTTTCTTCCCTTCCGAGAAAGAAGCTCCTGTTGTCGCAGATGAAGGGCAAATAAAACAGGTAGTATTGAACCTGTGCGAAAATGCCATAGATGCGCTGAGTGGTGTTGAGAATCCGGTACTAAACATCTATACTGAATACAAAGCTTCTGCAAAAGAAATATCTATCATCGTTGAGGATAATGGCAAGGGCATGTCGCCTGAAGTTGCCCGAAAGATAGGCTCCCCGTTTTTTACCACAAAAGAAAAAGGAACAGGACTCGGCCTTAATGTATGCTATCAGATAATAAATGCTCATAATGGCAGAATTGAAGTCAGAAGCGAACCGGAAAAAGGGACAAGATTCACAGTGGTGCTCCCGTGCAAAAAGCAAATATGAATAAAAGGCTTCATTAAATTAATGAAGCCTTTTCTATAAAAATGAGGGGGAGGAATAAGAGTATTAGCGTAAATTACTTTCTTACTGTAATTATATTAGATAACTATTTATAAAGATATAGTTTACGCCAAGTTGTTACAAATTGTTTACATTTACTAATACTTATCCCCTAAATCGCCCAGTATACTGCCGAGACCTCCGAGCAGGTTCCCGCTGCTTCTGTCTTCTGAGGATGGTTTTGCTGCATTTCTAAGAATAGTCCTTGCCAGGGATGTTATGTTCATGCTCTGAAGGATTACTTTTCCATTCCCGGACAGTGTTGCAAGGAATAAGCCCTCGCCTCCCAAAAGGAGGTTTTTTGCTACCTGGCCTACACTCTTTCCTACCCATTCGACGTTATAGTCGATATTTTTGTCAAAGCCTACCAGCGCACCGGTATCAATCTGAATTTTTCCGCCGAAGTCGGCCGGATTCAGCTCAATGAAGTTTCCGCAAGCACCTATGAAAACAGTTCCTTTATCACTGAACTTTTCAAGAATGAAGCCCTCACCGCCGAAGAACCCGGCACCTACTTTCTTAGTCAGGGCTATATCGAAATCCACTGTGTTTTCTGCAGCCAGGAATCCGTCTCTCTGCACGAAAAACTCACCATATTCTTCAATTTCCAAAGCCTTTATTTCACCTGGGATTGTCTGAGCGAAGGTTACCAAGCCGCTTTGGCCATGTGTAACATTGAATACCTGAAATGCTGCTGATTCGCCGGCAAGCTTCCTCTTACCCATGTTTATGGCTGTATCCATGAACTTGCCCATAAGCCCTCCGCTGCTCTTCTGTTCGAAATAACCTTTTTTGTCACTGACATTGAAAGAAGTATCAAACTGAATATTATCTGTCTTCCATAAGAATTTCCCTGCTTCACTGTACATAATTTGATCAGCTGCAAGCTCTACAACAATTTGCTGCATTGTATTACCCACAATTTTGTATTTGAGCACTTTTAACCCTCCTTTAATAAGCGCATCAAAAAGTTTGCGCTGTCCAATTAATATATTTCAAAGATATTATATTTAGTTATATCTATAAATATATCTCTATTCTAGTGATAAAACTCAATTTCCGTTAAATGCATTTTATAAAAGGCTTCCTTGGTCGTTAGGATGCTTCAATAGAAGTCTTTTTTATATTGAAGGATATTTTGATACTTACGGAGAAGATATTAGGTAATTTTTCGGAAAGCAGGTAATTTATGATGGCGCAAAGCCGAAGCTTCAATATTACATGGTGCAGCAACTGCTGCTATAGATGTAATTAGTGGTATCATGTTGCAATATTGCAGTATAATAATAAATGACGATTGGAGGATTTGATTATGCAAGAAAAGATAATGCTGACATTCCCCGGCGGCCTTCAGAAGGAGTATTTCAAAGGTACAAAGCTTTTAGACATTGCCAAGGACTTTCAAAGAGATTTTAAATCTGACATAGTGGGTGCGATAGTTAATAATGAACTTAAAGAGCTATGGGTTGAAGCAAACAAGGATTGCTGCATGCAGTTTATTGACAGGACGACTGCATATGGAAGCAGGTTTTACTCCAGAAGCCTGGCCTTCATATTTATTATTGCAGCAAAGGAACTCTTTAAGGACTGCAGAGTGACTGTTGAACACTCTCTAAGCAAAGGGCTGTACTGCGAAGTGCACAAAAACGAGCCTCTGACCCAGGAGGAAATTGTAAAGATAGATAATAAAATGCGGGAACTTGTTAAAATGGATATTCCTTTTGAAAAGAGGAAAATACCGACGACTGAGGCTATTGAGCTCTTTACGAAGACCGGGTACCTGGATAAGGTAAGCCTCATGAAGTACAGGCAGAAGAAATATATCAACGTATACAGCTGTTATGGCTACCATGATTATTTTTACGGTTATATGGTGCCCTCAACAGGTTACCTTAAGATATTTGAGTTGAAGTACAATGCTCCGGGACTTATATTAAGGTTCCCTGAAAAGTCGGATCCCAACAGGCTTCCGGAGTTCCAGGAGCAAAACAAACTATTCAGCATATTCAGGGAGTTCGAGAGATGGGGAAAAATACTTGAGCTTGAGAATATAAGCCATTTGAATGATGCTGTAAAAAGCGGAAGGTTTAATGAAATAATGGCTGTTGCAGAAGGTTTGCATGAGAAGAAAATTGCGCAGATAGCCGATATGATAGCGCAATCGAAGGATAAGAAAAAATTGGTGCTTATTGCCGGACCGTCCTCATCCGGGAAAACCACCTTCGCTCAACGTTTATCTGTTCAGCTGAGAGTAAATGGCTTGAAGCCCGTGCCGATTTCCATTGACGACTTCTTTAAAAACCGTGAGGAGACACCGATAGGACCGGATGGAGAATTTGATTTTGAGACAATAGATGCAATAGACATTCTAACCTTTAATAATGTAATAAAAGGCCTGATTGAAGGCAAAGAGGTTGAGATACCTGTTTTCAACTTCCATACCGGGATGCGTGAATGGCAGGGCAGGAAGCTTAAGATTACAGATGATAATATACTTGTAGTTGAGGGTATCCATGGCCTTAACGAAAAGCTTACCCAATATATACCCAAAGAACAAAAGTTCAAGATATATATAAGTGCCCTGACTCATTTAAGCATAGATGACCATAACCGTATACCTACGTCTGACCTGAGGCTTATAAGAAGAATAGTAAGAGATTTTCAATTCCGTTCCGCAGATGCCCTTTCAACAATCAAAAGATGGGACTCAGTAAGGCGCGGTGAGGATACGTACATTTATCCCTACCAGGAGGAAGCTGATGTTATGTTCAATTCTTCACTGGTATATGAGCTCTCGGTATTGAAGAAGGTAGCCCTTCCTCAGCTTGAAAAAATTGACAATAGCGTACAGGAATATATTGAAGCAAAAAGACTTACCAAGTTTTTGCATTATTTCCTGGAGGCTGGGGTCAGTGAGATACCGACCACTTCAATTCTCAGGGAATTCATAGGTAAGAGCTTCTTTTTCAAACAATAAAAACGTTTAAAAAAGCTGCATATTATATGCGGCTTTTCACTTTTTTTCTATGGTATATGAGTAAAAATGTTTTTTAATATATTTAATAATTCAGCGAAAAATATTAATGCAAAACCAAAATATAAATTATGGAGGATACTAAGCTATGAGAAGAAAAACTTATGTTGTATTAGCCTTGGTATTGGTTTTTGCATTGATATTCGTTGGCTGCACCGTCAGAAGACCAATGTCGCCGGTTCAACCAAGACAGAATACTACAGGATTATATAATAACCGCACCGGTGTAGGGGCTAACACAGGATACGGCACCAACCGATATGGCACCAATACAGGATATGGACCAAACTACGGATACGCAACAAACTACGGATACGGGCCTAATGCAGGGTATGGACCAAACAGCGGGTTCGGAACCAACACAGGTTATTATGGAACAAACACAGGAATTGGAACTAACTACGGTTATGGCACAAACTATGGAACCGGGGGAACAAATAACTCTCCCAACTATAATCTAAACGGGATTGGGCCGATAACGACTCAAGCTGACAATATTGCAAGAGCAGTTGAAACGGTACCCGGAGTTAACAATGCAACTGTTGTAATATCAGGGAATACTGCATATGTAGGGGTTGATCTGAACAAAGGCACTCCAACGGCCAATGTTTCTACTATAAAAAGCCAGTGCGCTCAGAGAGTAAGGTCGACAAATCCTGATATCGGCACTGTTTATGTAAGCACAGATCCTGATTTTCTTACCAGGATACGAAGAGTCTCTGATGCAGTAAGGGCCGGAAGGCCGGTCAGCGGTTTCAGAACAGAACTTACAGATTTAGTAAGAAGATTGACCCCGGAAAGACGATAGTCGGCCAGACCGGGCTCACAGAAATAAAAAAGGCTTCTATTGAAGCATCTTGACAAACAAGGAAGCCTTTTATGAAACTCGCTCACGGGGCAAGGCAAATCAATGTGGAAAAAATGCCCCTGCTCGTTATAAAATAGCGTTCCGCTCTTTTGCGGGGCGTTATTTTTTTCATCAAATATGTTATTATAATGTTGTTTGGATTTTATTGGTTTAAAACTCGGGAAGTATGAAATAATACTTGTAAGGGCGGGATAATTTGAAAAAAGAGATAAAAGGTGGAATACTGGTAATAATTGCTGCATTCTTCTGAGGTATTTCGGGAACAGTAGCAAAAATGCTGTTCAATAACAGCATAGATCCCCCTCAGACTGGTTAATATGAGGCTAAATCTTTCATTTTTAATATTATTCATATATTTTAGCTTAGCAAAAAGAAGTATCATAAAAGCAAAGAAAAGTGACTTCAAATATTTTGCCATCCTCGGCATATTTGGAATAACAGGGGTGCAAAGTACATATTACTACACAGTATCCAAGCTGAATGTTTCAATGGCCATATTCCTTCAATTTCTGGCACCTGTCATTGTAGCAGTTTATTGTATATTATTTGAAAAGGAAAAGCCTGGGGCTTCTAAACTTATTGCTTTGCTTATGGCGATGGCAGGAAGTTTTTTCATTATTTTCGGCATGGATGACTCAAAGGTGCCGATTAATATGGGTGGACTGATTAGCGGTTTTGCATCGGCGATATTCAGCACCTTTTACTGCATATACAGCAAAAAGTGCACCGGCCGCTATAATTCGTGGACCTTGCTTGTATATTGCCTGGGTTTTGGCTCACTTTTCTATTGGTTCATATCGCCTCCGTGGATAGTTTGGAGGGGGCTCAGTATCGTTGAACTAGCGTTTGTATTATATATCAGTTTTTGCCGCAATAATTCCCTTTGGGTTATACTTATGGGGCTTGAAATACCTGCTTCCAACAACAGGAAGTATAATTTCAATGCTTGAGCCGGTTGTAGCATCGCTGTCTGCATATCTCATACTCGGAGAATCTATGAGCCTTGTGCAAATACTGGGAGGGGCCCTTGTTATAATAGCAGTTGCGATAATTCAAGCATAAAATAATGATAAGGATATTGAAGAAACCGGATTGTCAGCTTAGAGTAAGGAGGTAAGAAGTATGAACTTTGGAAGTCCTTTCGACAATTTTATGTTTTCCACAGTCCCCTTCTTTGTTTTCATAGTATTTGCAATTGTAATTATGGTTTTTGTCACTTCATTTGTAAAGGGGATTGGCCAATACTTCAAGAACAGCAGCGAACCCAGGGAGAGTGTGCCTGCCCGCCTGATAAGCAAGCGTACGCATACTTGGGGCGGCCATGGCAATATGGGTGCACATACCAGTTATTATGTTACCTTCGAATTTGAAAACGGGGACAGGTTGGAGTTCCCGGTAAATACTGATTTTTTCGGAGTTCATGCAGAAGGGGATTTGGGGATCATGACTCATCAGGGTACCAGATTTTTAGGCTTTGAACGAGAACGCATATAAAGGGGAAAAATCGAATGAAACATAGCAAATTTGCTGTAACAGCTTCGGCTGATTATCTGAACCAGGGGCTTAATGAACTGCAGGAGCTTGACCGCAGTTTAAAGACTGCCGCCCTGTTTGAATCGGGAGTGGCAATTATTGAGTCTGAACTTGATAAGGAAGCCTTTATAAGTATGATTAAGAAAGGCGGGACAATATTCATAAGGCACATACATCCGGTTGATTACACCGAAGCTGTTGACAGGGAAGATTTTCAAGAGGTCATTTCAGCGCTTAAGGGCTATGAGGGGCAGATCGGACATGGGGAAAAGGTTGCGGTACAAATCAGAAAGGGCAAAGGGGATTACTCCTTCAGCACTGCTGATATAAAAAACCGGATTGACAGGATTCTGACCGAAGAGTTCGGGGCAGAACCTGAAGTAAAGAAACCGGGAAAAATAATATCCATACTTCTGGATGGCGGCAAGTGCCATATAGGGCTTAGTACTCCGGAAGACAACCTTTCGAGTTGGTCAGGCGGGATGGTACACTATAGGAAGAGTGATGATGATATATCCAGGGCAAAATACAAGCTGATGGAAGCTATTGAAGTATTTGATATAGACATGAGCAGGTTCGGAAATGCTTTGGATCTCGGCGCAGCCCCGGGGGGATGGAGTTCAGTGCTGCTGGATTATGGGATAAAGGTTACCGCAGTGGATACCGGCGATATGGATAAGAGGCTTTATGAATACCCGGGATTCAGATTCATAAAGACAAATGTCTCGGATATGGATCTGGGAGGAGAAATCTTCGACATCATGACATCCGATGTAAGCTGGAACCCAAAGAATACTGCCAGGATGATAAATGCAGCAGCTGCGCATCTTAAGGATGGAGGCACTGCTGTGGTAACCTTGAAGCTTATGGGTGAAAAGGCAAGAAAAGCAATCAAGGAAGTGACCGGGATATACCGGGAAATTTTCGATATTATAAAGGTAAAGCAGCTTTTCCATAATAGGGATGAGGTTACGTTATACCTCTACAAAAGGTGATAAATACAGGAAATATTATAAGGCAGACTGTATAAAATTAAGGGGAAAATGTATGGAAACGAGGTGTTTGAATGAAAGCTAAAAGGCTGATACCTGGAGATACGTTGGGCTTGGTTGCTCCGGCAAGTCCCAGCGATGCAGACACGATATCGAAGATGATAGAAGGTATAACGCAGCTGGGATTCAAGCTAAAGGTAGGAGAATCAGTATATTCACAAAGGGGCTATCTTTCCGGAAATGACGAGCTTCGTGCACGGGATATAAACGAAATGTTCAGAGATAAAGAAGTGAGCGGGATATTCTGCAGCAGGGGAGGGTATGGCTCTTTACGTATACTGGATATGCTGGATTACCGGCTGATCAAAAATAATCCTAAGGTATTCATGGGCTTTAGTGATATCACTGTAATACTTAATGCAATATATAAAAAAACCGGGCTTGTTACCTTCCATGGTCCGGTTGGGGGAGCTTTTGCAAGGGATATGAACCGGGCAACAATTACAGCAATGGAAAAGGCATTGGAATGCAGTGATGTTATTGGTGAAATTATGAACCCTCCTGCTTTTCCAATTAGGGTTATTGCCCCAGGTAAAGCTTCCGGCAGGCTGGTTGGAGGAAATCTTTCGATGGTAGCTGCTGCCCTAGGCACTGAGTATGAGATTGATACTAAAGACAGGATATTGTTCCTGGAAGATGTGGGAGAAGAGCCTTACAGAGTAGATAGGATGCTGCACCAACTCAAGCTTGCAGGCAAGCTCGATGACGCAGCGGGTATAATATTGGGCGACTGGAAGAAATGCATACCGGAAAACCCTGAAAAGAGCCTCAGCCTTGAAGAAGTATTTGAAGATGTTTTTGCTGCTTTGGACAAACCGGTTCTGGCGGGCTATCAATTTGGCCACAGCAACACCAATTTGACTGTACCGGTGGGAGCCAAGGCGTCAATTGACACTTCCTCTAAGGCTTTCATTATTACGGAATCCGGTGTAGAGTAAGGAAGGCTTTTAAAATAATTTTCAAATTTTGTTTAGAGTTTTAAAATAATGAAAAAATATTGATAATGGTAATTTGTATGTTATAATATAGGGGATTAAAACAATTTATATCTATAAACAAGCATAATTTGGAGCTTTTTATAATAAATCCAAGTTTGCTTTAAATATTCACATGTCAAAAAACATTAGATAACTGCATAACTATATATTTTAAGGAGGAGACAAATGAGCTCAAAACTAGAAAAGATAGAAAACAATATTGCGACAATGGAGATAACAGTCACACCTGAAAAGCTTGAGGAAGGCATAATGAAATCATACCTCAAGAGTGTTAAGAAATTTAATATTCCTGGATTCAGAAAAGGAAAGGCTCCCAGGAAGATTATAGAAAGATATTATGGTGAAGCTGTATTTTTTGAAGATGCAATAAATTATGTATGCCCGGAAGCATATGATGAAGCGGTGAAGGAACACAATATCAGTCCTGTAGATCGTCCCGATATCGATATCATTGAAATCGAAAACGGTAAAGGAATAGTGTTCAAGGCCACTGTAACCGTTAAGCCGGAAGTTACTCTGGGCGAGTATAAAGGAATAGAAGTAGCTAAAAAAGAGTATAATGTAACTGACGAGGA
>JBLNDG010000239.1:0-2734 GCA_050261415.1 Caulobacteraceae bacterium
AAAAGTATAATTCCAAGGAAATTAGTCCCCGTTCACTGGTATGTATTGGGTATAAATGGTTATGACCAAGGTCTATGCTGTTTACAAACACAAATAGTCATATAATGCCCAACTGAAAAAATATCAATATGTAGCAGCTACGTTTGCCAGTACATAAATAGTTCTAATAAATTGCTTCAATTGACTCTAGAACGTGCCATTTAGTACAAACTTTCCAGTGTCAGTGGACCTTTTGCCCTTTTTAAATACCAGAAAGTGACAACATGGCAGGTACTCAATCGTTGATGCACAGAATAATTGCCTTTATAGTACAGTTCGTCTTGGATAACATCTTTAACCATATAGTCGTCGATTGGCTTTCAAAACATTTGCGAACAGACGATGGGAGGAATGTAACATGCCAAATCATATTACAAACATACTCACCGCACGTGGAGACCTTAACGAGGATCGAGTGATCTGCAGATACTTCAATAACTTGCTGTTTTAGATAATTCTGTTTAGAATAGCATTAACTTTGTCTAACAACCACTCGGCAGTAAATTTCTTGCTGGAGTGGTTTTTTATTATGTGCCATACTTGTTGAGCTGCCAAGAACAAAGTTACAAATCAACAGGACTGGTGACCATGGTTTTTTATACGAACATATGTTCGTATAAAAAACTACAAAAAATCGAAAAATATGCCTGAATTTATCATATAATTCCATTACTTAGCCTGTGAAAGCGGAATGCTAAGTTTTTATTATTTCCATTCATTTGGTAATATTTATATAACTGGTGTTCCGAATGAGAGGTGAAATTATTGAGGAAAAATGATTTAAGATTGATTACAGACAAAGATTTAATTGTATTTTTAGTTGCAAGCGGTATAGAAATAAGGTCAATAGAAAAGGATCCGGTTTATCAGAGAAGCAATGTGTATTTTGATAATACTGAAAAATTGAATGCTGCAATCCTTAATTATACAAACAAATCAACTGTGGTTAATATTGCAGATTACATGGCTGCTGAAAAAAGAGTAAAGACTCTCCTCTGCATGCAGAAAAGTTCATAATTCTTTCAGCTTTCAACTTCAACTGGAATAGGTTGAAGGAGATGATAAAAATGATTAAACCGCCAATTGCAAGGATGGGAGGCAAAAGCCGATTAAGGCAATTCATTATAAGCCTCATTCCGAATCATACCTGCTATACCGAACCTTTTTTCGGAGCCGGTTGGGTGTTTTTCGGAAAGGAACCAAGCAAGGTTGAAGTAGTAAATGACATTGATGGTGAATTGATTAATATGTTCAGAATGATTAAACACCATTCAAATGAGGTAGCGAGATTAATGCAGTATGAAATTGCATCCCGGGCAGAATTCGATTTTTATAAAGGCATAAATCCAAAATATTTGACAGAAATACAGCGGGCAATAAGATTCATCTATATCCTATCCCAGAGCTTCGCAAGCAGGGGTGTAACATTTGGATACGGTACAACAACAAGGCCATCACCGCAGATATTTGATTGCAGCAGTTTGGACATGATAAAGGCCAGGCTAAGAAATACATATATTGAAAATCTCGACTTTGAAGAGATTTTTAACAGGTATGACCGGCCGCATACACTTCATTTTTGCGATCCGCCTTACTTTGAAACTGATGGATATGAAAGTCCTTTTGGTGAAAAGGAGCATATTAGGCTCCGAGACATTCTGAGCAAGATAAAAGGGAAATTCATTTTTACCATAAACGACCATGAAAAAGTGCGCAGTTGGTATAAAGGCTTTAATATTATTGAAGTACAAGTAACTTATTCTGTAGCAAAAAAGAAGGAAGCCAGGGGGAAATATAACGAGTTGATTATAACAAATTTTGATATCGATAAACCGAAACTTCCATTGCCCGGAAAGGATGTGAATGTATGATTGATAAGGTTCTGGAGTCTTCCATTTTCAATAATCGTGCAGTAACGATTGTATATGCAGCTAATAATACACTGACAAAAAGAACAATAAAAGTGCTTGAGATAAAGGAAAAAGAGATTCAGGCATATTGTTACCTGAGGAGACAGGTAAGAACTTTCAAGAAAGATAATATACTTGCTGCAGAGTTTGTAAGATCATACATTAAAAGAAAGGGTGGATAATGTGAAATCAGCTCGTAAGCCTATAGAAGTTATTTCCTTGTTTGATTTTGAAGGCAACGTCTCCCCTATCAGGTTCAGATATATTGATGATCATGAGATTGCTTTGGTAGTAAGCATTGATAAAGTCTTGAAAAAAGATATTGATAAGTTTGCCGGAAATAAGATGCTCAAATTTTCTTGTATAAGTAATCTCAATGGACTGAGCAAAACTTATGAAATAAGATATGAAATTGATACATGCCGTTGGTTCTTATACACAACTTTTTAGGCAATTCTAAGCTATATATAATTAGTTATCAGTTATTTATACTCAATAGTATGGAAAAGTGAAGAGCCGGAACAACCAGCTCCCTGCAGTGATTAGGTCACGTCTGCAAAACTAACCTAAATCACGATACAATTATATCACTTTTCCAGGTGAATATTCAACAAGCTTAGCCACACTGAGCGATTATCAACTATCTGGAAGGTGATATGTAATGTATAATGCACCCATAAGGTGAGACACAAAATCCAAAAAGTAAGTTATACTAGAACTATGAGAAAAAGAAATCATTACACAGCCGAATTCAAAACAAAAGTCGTACTGGAGATTCTATCCGA
>JBLNDG010000240.1:0-21972 GCA_050261415.1 Caulobacteraceae bacterium
AATCCTATCAGCCATAAGTTCTGCGACTATTGCAATCGATTAAGACTTACGGCGGATGGGAAATTGAAACCGTGTCTGCACTCGGATAAAGAGATAGATGTCAGGGAAATACTCAGGTGCAATAATGCCGGGGGTAAGCTTGAGGCGCTTAAGAACGCTGTGATGGAAGCGGTAAAAGCCAAGCCGGAACACCATACCCTTAACGATCTGTACAATAAGCCTATTAAAAGGGACATGTACAGAATCGGGGGATGATATAGGAAAGGGTGGTAAACATGATAGGTAAAGTGATTGCAGTAAATATAAGCGAGAAAAAAGGCGTACCGAAAAAGCCAATTGAGCAGGGGGAATTCAGGGTTGACCATGGTCTGGTCGGGGATGCCCATGCAGGGAACTGGCATAGGCAGGTAAGCCTTTTGGGTATAGAAAGTATTAACAGGATGAAAGCTCTTGGGATAGAGGGGCTTTGCACGGGTAAATTTGCTGAGAACCTCACTACTGAAGGTATCGAATTATGGAAGCTGCCTGTAGGTACGAAGCTTAAGATTGGCGAAACATTACAGGAGGTCACCCAAATAGGAAAGGAGTGCCATGTGAAATGCGCCATATTCCAGCAGATTGGCACTTGTGTGATGCCAACCGAGGGAATATTCACGAAGGTTTTGAAAGGCGGAATTATTAAAGCCGGAGACGAAATAGACCTGGCAGAATAGATGTCAAAACAGCCAATAGGAGCAGCCATATATAGCTAGGCATTGGTATAAAAGATGCCCATCTATAGCATGGCTGTTCTTATAATTATGGCAGGCAACAATAGCCTGTTAAGTATTGCTTATCACACACCCGTCTAGTATAATTTATCCAACATATAAAATAAAATGGCAATTCAGGTTGAGTGGAGGTATAAGCTATGAAACGTGCTTTGCTTGTAATTGATGTGCAAAGTCTGAATGGATAAGGGAGATAAGTAAATGAAGAATTTGAGGTGCTATGGAGAAAAGCCCTTCCGGGTCGCAGTGGTTCACGGAACCTATGATCCCCATCCGGCAGAGGGTGTAAAATACCATTAGAGCGTGTTCTAGAAAACTTCAGGTTCTACCTTCTGGATAAGTGCGGGCATTCACCATGGAAGGAACGGTATGCCATGAAAGAATTCTATGAGATATTGCAAAGAGAAATTTATGATGGTAAAGGAGAACAAAGGAGATACTGGAAATAATGTATTATTAATGAATTAATATGGTATAGTATATATAGCGCATTCAGAAATAACCACAGATATTATAGGAGGATATACGTTGGATAATTTGGAAAAACTAAAAGAGCTGTTGAGGCAGTATGAAAGGGTGGCAGTTGCCTTCTCGGGAGGGGTTGACAGCAGCTTTCTTTTGAAAATAGCTTACGATACATTGGGGGGGGCAAAATGTACTCCCTATAACTGTAAAAGCGGCAGTGAACCCTGAGTGCGAGATGGAGGACGCAGAGTCTGTTACAAGAGGTACTGCCATGGAACATATATTTATGAATATGGATGTTATGAGCATAGGCGGTTTCAGGGATAATCCTCCCGATAGGTGCTACCACTGCAAGAAGGCTATATTCGGGAGAATAAAGGAGGAAGCTGCAAAGTACGGGATTGAAATTATACTTGACGGAACAAATTCGGATGATGATAATGACTACAGGCCGGGAATGAAAGCTCTAAAAGAGCTTGGGGTCAAGAGCCCTTTGAAGGAGTGCGGTTTGGGTAAAAGTGAAATACGGGAGTATTCAAGGCAGCTTGGCCTTGGGACCTGGGACAAACCCAGCATGGCATGCCTGGCCTCCAGGATACCATATAATGAATCTATTACTTTGGAAAAGCTCAAGCTTGTGGAAAAGGCAGAGATGTATCTGCAGCAAGAGGGCTTCAGACAGTTCAGGGTGAGGTGCCATGGAAATATTGCCAGGATAGAGATAGCACCGGCAGAAATGCCTAAGATTTTAGACCTTGATATTATGAAAAGCATTAATGATGAGCTCAAGGCAATTGGTTTTTCATATGTAACCCTGGATATGCAGGGCTATAGAACGGGAAGTCTTAATGAAACATTGGGGAAAAACGGCATGGAGGGTTAGGTATGGATGAGAAATATCTTGCTAATCTGTTGAATGGAGTAAAAAATGGAGAAGTTGATGTTAGTGAAGCGATGGAAGCACTTAAAAAGCTTCCCTATGAAGATTTGGACTTTGTAAAGATAGATAATCACAGGAAACTGCGGAAAGGCCAGGGTGAAGTAATATACTGCGGGGGCAAGACACCCGAGCAGTCAGCATTAATATTCGAAAAAATGCTCCAATACAACAGCAATGTGCTTGGTACAAGAGCGGGCAGAGAAGTATATGATGCGGTAAAATCAAAGGTTGCTGACGCCATATACCATGAGAATGCGAAAGCAATTACCGTTATAAGGGATGAAGTGCCTGCCGCAGAGGGAAAGATACTGGTAGCTACCGGAGGTACCTCCGATATACCTGTTGCGGAAGAAGCTGCTGTTACTGCAGAATTCTTCGGGAACTCTGTAGATCGGTTGTTTGATGTAGGCGTTGCAGGCATACACAGGCTGCTTATGAATAGTGACAGGTTGGGTGATGCCGGTGTTATTGTCGCAGTTGCCGGAATGGAAGGCGCATTGGCGAGCGTAGTGGCCGGATTGGCAAGCTGTCCGGTGATAGCAGTGCCAACCAGTATCGGTTATGGTGCGAATTTTGGCGGGCTTTCTGCCCTCCTGACAATGCTCAACAGCTGTGCCAGCGGAATAGGGGTAGTAAATATCGACAATGGCTTTGGAGCCGGCTACCTGGCAAGTCTGATAAACAGGAGGTAAAAATATGAAGACACTATATTTTGACTGCTTTTCAGGGATTAGCGGTGATATGACCCTGGGAGCCCTGCTTAATGTAGGAGCAGATGAAAACGTTCTCAGAGAAGGATTAAGACAACTTAACATAGAAGGATACAGCATTGGAATTGAGAATAAGTTGAAAAACGGAATAACAGGCACTGATTTTTCAGTGCTGCTGGAAGGACAGCCGGAAGATGAGCATGAACACAAGCATGGAGAGCATTATCACCATCATGACCACCTTCACGAGCATGGTCACGGGCACGAACACGAACATTCCCATGAACATGTGCATAGGACAATGAAGGATATAGAAACAATAATCAATGAAAGCACACTTAATGAAAATGTTAAAAGAATCAGCCTTGATATTTTCAGAATTATAGCTGAAGCAGAAGGAAAAATCCATGGAAAGCCGGTGAATGAAGTCCATTTCCATGAAGTAGGTGCTGTGGATTCTATTGTAGATATAATCGGTACGGCAATATGCGTAGATAACCTGAAGGTTGACCGTATAGTATTTTCAAGTCTGCCTTTGTCCAGGGGCTTTGTAAAATGCCAGCACGGAGTATTCCCTTTACCTGCTCCTGCTGCTTTGGAGATTTTAAAGGATGCTCCTGTATACTATACCGACTATAACTTTGAACTGGTAACCCCTACCGGTGCTGCAATAGCAAAGGGGCTTGCCGATGAATTTGGAATGGTTGGAGAAAATGAAATTGAAAGAATCGGCTATGGACTTGGGAAGAAAACTTATGAAATCCCAAATGTACTTAGGGTTATTTTGTTCAATTCAAAAAAAAAATCAACGGACACGGTCGTTGAGATAGATACAAACATAGATGATATGGCCCCTGAACAGTTGGGGTACGTTATGGAAAGATTGTTTGAACAAGGTGCACTGGATGTATTTTTTACATCAATATTCATGAAAAAGAACAGGCCGGGAATCAAGCTTACGGTATTATGCCATCCTGATAAGAAGGCTTCCATGACAGATATCATATTCAGGGATACAAGCACCTTTGGCATACGCTGTGTGCAAAGGGAAAGGACTATTCTGGACAGGGAGTTCATCAAGGTTGAGACCGGCTATGGTGAGATAAGGTGCAAGATAGGGAGGCAGGAAGGTAAAATAATAAAGTACTCTCCGGAGTATGAGGACTGCAAGGCTGCATCACTGCTGTACGGGAAACCTATCGCAGATATTTACAATGAGGCAATTGTGAAGATGGCTGATAAGCTAAAGGAGCTTGAGGCATAAGTACGGCGTTTTATCTGTAAATTCTGTATATTTCAAAACCATTTGACAAAAGCGTTTGCTTTAAATATACTATTTAAAAATATATAAATATAGTAAGAGTTTGACTCATATATTTCCGGGGATATGGCCCGGAAGTCTCTACGACACGACCTTTAATCGCGTCACTATGGGTGAAATTGTTGTCCGGCAATTTTCACTTTTTGCCGGGCTTCGTTTTATAATAAGGATTGCATAATTCAACTATATATGAAGCAAACTATATATTTTATTATATTCAAATAAGGAGTGTAAAAACTAATGGAAAAGTTCTTAAAAGAGGGGCTGACCTTTGACGATGTGCTGTTAATTCCCGCCAAATCCGAAGTGCTTCCCAAGGATGCCGATACTTCCACTTTTCTCACCAGAAGAATAAGACTAAATATTCCTCTCATGTCTGCCGGGATGGATACGGTTACAGAGTCCAAGCTGGCAATAGCAATTGCAAGAGAGGGAGGTATCGGGATAATTCATAAGAATATGCCGATTGAAAAGCAAGCAATGGAGGTTGACAAGGTAAAAAGGTCCGAACATGGAGTAATAGTGGATCCCTTCCATCTTTCGCCCAATCACAGCATCTCAGACGCTATGGAACTAATGGAGAGATACAGGATTTCCGGTGTGCCGATAACCGATGAAAAGGGAAGGCTGGTAGGTATACTTACAAACAGGGATTTGCGCTTTGAAACCGAGTTTTCAAGAAAAATATCAGAAGTCATGACCAAGGACAATCTTATAACTGCTCCTGTTGGAACAGATCTGATGCAAGCGGAGCAGATACTGAAGAAGCATAAAATTGAAAAGCTGCCTCTTGTAGATGAAAAGGGCTTTTTAAAGGGGCTTATAACGATAAAGGATATAGAAAAGGCCATACAATACCCGAATTCAGCAAAGGACCCGGGTGGAAGGCTGCTGGTCGGTGCTGCAGTGGGAGTTACGAATGATTTGATTGAAAGAGCTGAGGCTTTAGTGGCTTCAAAGGTTGATGTGATTGTGATTGATTCATCTCACGGACATTCAAAGGGAGTAATAGAAGCGGTCAAGCAAATAAAGAAGCGCTTCCCTGAGCTTCAGTTAATAGCCGGGAATGTGGCAACGGCTGCAGGGACAAAGGAGCTTATAGAAGCAGGAGCTGATGCCGTAAAGGTTGGAATAGGACCCGGTTCCATATGTACTACCAGGGTTGTTACAGGTGCCGGAGTTCCGCAGATTACTGCCGTGTATGATTGTGCCATGGAAGCGGATAAATATGGAATACCGGTTATAGCTGACGGCGGAGTAAAGTACAGCGGGGATGTAGTAAAAGCAATAGCAGCAGGAGCTAGCACCGTTATGCTGGGCAGCCTGTTTGCGGGTACGGCTGAGAGCCCTGGTGAGATGGAAATATATCAGGGCAGGAGCTTTAAGGTATACAGAGGCATGGGCTCCCTTGGAGCTATGGCTTGCGGCAGCAAAGACAGGTACTTCCAGGAGGATGCAAAGAAACTGGTGCCTGAGGGTGTTGAAGGCAGGGTACCTTACAAAGGGCAGTTGTCTGAAACCATATACCAGCTTATCGGGGGATTGCGTTCCGGCATGGGACTCTGTGGCACAAGGACTATCGAGGAACTCAGAAAAAATGCCCAGTTTATACGCATAACTGCTGCCGGACTTCGGGAAAGCCACCCGCATGATGTTAATATAACTAAGGAAGCACCTAACTACAGTCTATAGAATATTGCGGCTGCACAAAAGAAATGATTGGAGAGTGTAAAATGGGAGACAAGGAACTGGCGTTGATTCTGGACTTCGGAGGTCAGTATAACCAGCTTATTGCCCGCAGGGTCAGGGAAGCAAATGTATACTGTGAAGTCGTTCCTTACGATATAAGTTTGGATGAAATAAAAAAGAAAAACCCCAGGGGCATAATATTTACAGGGGGGCCTGCCAGTGTATATGAGGAGGGCGCACCCAAATGCGACCAGGGTGTGTTTGAACTGGGCATACCCGTTCTGGGGATTTGCTACGGAGCACAGCTAATGGCTCATGTACTTGGCGGAAAGGTTGCGAAGGCAGATAAAAGGGAGTATGGAAAAACTGAAGTAGATTTAAAGCAGGATTTGCTGTTCAAAGGAATATCAGAAAAAAGCGTATGCTGGATGAGCCATACCTGTTATGTGGAAACCCCCCCGGCGGGCTTTGAGGTAATGGGTTCAACAGGTACTTGTCCTGTGGCTGCCATGGGGGATAAGTCCAAAAAGCTGTACGGTGTGCAGTTTCATCCCGAAGTGGAGCATACACAGTATGGAAAACAGCTATTGAAGAACTTTCTGTATGATGTTTGCAGACTTTCAGGGAGCTGGACCATGGGTAGCTTCATTGATGAGACAGTAGCACAGATAAAGAAGACCGTTGGAAATAGTAAAGTTATCTGTGCGCTGAGCGGGGGGGTGGATTCTTCCGTTGCCGCGGTTCTTGTGCACAAGGCAATAGGTAATCAGCTCACCTGCATATTTGTAGACCATGGGCTCCTGCGCAAGAATGAAGGGGACCAGGTTGAAGAGATATTCAGAAAAAGGTTTGCAATGAATCTTATAAGGGTCAATGCAGAAGACAGGTTCCTGGGAAAGCTCAAAGGAGTATCCGAACCTGAAAGAAAGAGAAAGATAATCGGGGAAGAGTTTATAAGAGTTTTTGAGGAAGAAGCCAAAAAGCTCGGTCAGATAGATTTTCTTGTACAGGGAACGATTTACCCTGATGTGATTGAAAGCGGCACTAAAACTGCTGCCACAATAAAATCCCACCATAATGTCGGCGGGCTGCCTGAAGACATGCGGTTCAAGCTGATTGAACCCTTAAGAACCCTTTTTAAGGATGAGGTAAGGCTTGTGGGACTAGAGCTTGGTATACCTGAAGACCTTGTATGGAGACAGCCCTTCCCGGGACCCGGCCTTGGAATAAGGGTGCTTGGAGAAGTCACAAAGGAAAAGCTCCATATAGTTAAAGAGACTGATGCGATCCTCAGAGAGGAGATAAAAAATGCAGGTCTTGAGAGGAGTATATGGCAGTACTTCACAGCACTTCCCAATATCACAACAGTTGGGGTAATGGGGGATGAACGTACCTATTCCCATACCGTAGCAGTGAGAGCGGTTACCAGCTCAGATGCCATGACAGCGGATTGGGCAAGGATACCCTATGATGTGCTGGAGAAAATTTCAAACAGGATAGTAAACGAGGTTGAACATGTAAACAGGGTCGTATACGATATAACCAGCAAACCGCCGGCAACGATAGAGTGGGAATGATGCTGGTGGCTGTCAACAAAACAGACAAATATATAGGATACGGGATACGGGATATAGAGACAGGTACTCTGTCCCTTATCTTTTTCTAGGGTATATGCAAAAACGGCATTTAGCCATGCCTCCGAAGTTTTTGACATTTATTCAGTAGACATTACTTATATTGTTTCAAATAAATAAAACCTAACAAATACTCTCAGTCTGCTTAATCGCTTCGAGGGTAAATTTCCGATTGATAAACACAAAACATATCAAATGCACGCAGGCTGTAATTGCCCATGATATAGGGTAGGAAATGTATAATGTTTCCAGATTATGATTAACGGCAAATATAGTATATATCCATGTTATACGAATTCCGCACACACCGACTATTGAAGCCAGCATAGGTAATACGGAATAACCCATGCCCCTTAAACTGCCTACTAAAACATCCATGATTCCGCAGATGAAATATGGTACACAGACATAGCCCATTCGTGTTATGCCCGTGGCTATTACATCCGGATCCACAGTATAGATACCAAGCAAGTTCTTGGCGAACAGATAGCTTAATCCACCAAATGTAACACCTACAACGGTGACTGAAATTAAACACACACCCAGAATATGCGCAACGCGGTTATATTTCTTCGCTCCAATATTTTGTCCGGTAAAATTTAGTGCAGCTTGATAGAGTGCATTCATTGAGATGTAAACAAAGCCCTCAATATTCATAGCGGCGGTATTGCCGGCCATTACTGTAGACCCAAAGCTGTTAACGGATGACTGAATCAGTACATTTGAGAGAGAAAATATGATGCCTTGCATTCCTGCAGGAAGCCCAATTTTGATAATGGCAAAAAGCTTATCCTTATAGAAGCGGATTTTCCGCCATCGTAACTGGACGCATCCATCGGAGTAGATCAGGGAAATCAGTATCAATACTAGCGATATGTATTGTGAAATCACTGTTGCCACTGCCACACCGGCAATATTCATATGAAATGCAATTACAAACATTAAATTGAGCACAACATTAATTATGCCGGAAATTGTTAAAAAGTAAAGAGGACGGCGTGTGTCGCCTATTGCACGCAAAATAGCGCTGCTGAAATTGAAAACCATAGACGCAGGCATGCCGAGAAAATAAATTTTCATGTAAAGCACCGCATGCTCCAAAACGTCATCCGGAGTGCCCATTGCTTGCAGCAAAGGCTTTGCCATCAATACCCCGAATACAGTTAGGATAATACCGCTTATTGTGCTTATAGCGATAGCGGTATGGACTGTTTCATTTGCGTCTTTTTGCTGGCCTGCACCGTAATACTTTGCCATTACAACACTAGCACCTATGGACAACCCGATAAACAGGTTAACAATCAAGTTGATCAGAGAAGTGGTGGAACCGACAGCAGCAAGTGCATTGCTGCCTACAAATCGCCCAACGGCTACAATGTTTACTGCATTATAGAGAAGTTGTAAAACTCCTGTCAGTATCAGGGGAATGGAAAACAATACTATCTTGGAAAAAAGAGGACCATCGCACATATCCAATTCATATTTTCTGGATGCACACATAATACTACAACATTTAACCTTTCATATTAATATATTTTATAATTATATCATAGAAAAGACATTGATGTAAAAACACCTCAATGGTGTTTTTTTCATATTTTGTACGATTGTAAAAATTTTGTCAAAATTTTAAAAAATTTATTGCTTTAATATAATATTATATATAGAATAATAATGAAAATATTTATCATCAGATAATATAAGATACTCGCCAATTGGTCATACTATTCATTTCTGACAACTAACCCAGCCATATCCCCAACAAGAGCAATTGCAACGCTTTTGAAGGATAAAGTTTGTGAAAAAAAAGACTATTTGTCACGGATGATATTTTATAAGGGGGATATAAAATGAAAAAGGGTGATCTTCCAAAAAAGAAAATCAGCTACAGGATTATGCTGGCAATAACGGCTTGCTGTACTGCAATAGCTCTTCTGGTAGGAGGCATAAGCATAGCAGGCAGCAGCAGGTTTATCGAAAGTGAAGCAAAGGACAAACTTCTATCAATTGTAGAAAGCAAAACAAGCGGCCTTGATAAGACTATAGCGGAATTGGAACGTTCCGTTGAGGGGCTGGCTACATCTGCAAATGCCATATTTGATATGGAAAAGTTAAAGACTGATACGAACTATATCTTGGACTACCAGCCCAGGGTTGAAGAGTTAACCAAGAATTTCGGGGAAATGTCAGATGGTGTGATGGGAGCATATGTATATATAAATCCGGAACTGACCGGTGGAGTATATGGAGGTTGGTTTGCTGACAAGCAGAACAATAAGGTATTTGAAAAACAAGCTCTGAAGCCTGTAGAGGCTTTTGATCCCAACAATGCGGATATGGATTGGTACTATGAGCCTGTAAAGGCTGGCAAAGCAGTGTGGCTTGAGCCATATACAGACCCAGACCTCAATATTAAGATGGTTTCGTACGTAGTACCTTTTTATAAAGATAGTACCTTGCTTGGAGTAGCGGGGATGGATGTTAACTTTGATGACTTCAGCAGGCAAATACTGGGTACAAAACTGTATGACACAGGCTACATGGCTCTACTTGATAAAGACTATAATTTCCTGGTACGTCCTTCTTTCAAACAAGGGGATACAGCTGCTGAATCCCAGGGCAATGCTGCTGCAGGAGGGCAAAATGCCGATGCAGTGTCGGAGGCAAGTGCTGCAACTCAGCAGGAAAACCTCGCCAAAGAGAACAACGGGGCTTTAAAAGCACTGACCGATGAGATCGGCAGGAACGATACCGGCATGACTGAGTATACATACGAAGGGCTGAAAAAGATATTCGGCTATTCGCACTTGACAAACGGATATATTATAACCGTGGACGTTCCAAGGGACCAGGTGCTGAAGAATATACACAAGCTTACAATACTGATAGCCGGACTTATTTTGTTGGGTATACTGGCGGCAATTGTAACGGCACTATTAGTCGGCAGGCTTATTTCAAAGCCTATTGTACAGGTTACCGATTTGGTCAATAGAACCGCCAATTTTGATCTGACCTATGACAAGCAGTATGAATCGCTGTTAAAGCATAAGGATGAAACCGGCATCATGGCAAGAGCGGTAATTGACATGAGGAAGCTTTTGAAGGAGATAGTTGAGGATATAAAGCAGGATGCGGCAAAAACTTCTGAATACACAGGGAATCTGGCTTCTTCAGCGGAGATATCCTCCGATTCCATGACTACAGTATCCAAAGCAGCTGAAGAAATGGCGCAGGGTGCCGCAAAACAGGCCGAAGCATCCCAGATAGGCTCAAATGAGCTCGCAGGCCTTGCCGGTGAGATAGAAAGCTCTGTTGAAAACACTAATATGGTTAGGGAGTATATTGATAAAACCAGCAGAACGAGCAAGGAAGCAGTTGAATATATTCAGATATTGCAGCAGAGCTTCGAGGAGACTAACAAGGCATCAGTTGAAATAGCATCTAGCATTAAGCTCTTGAGTGAAAAATCAGGCAGTATCAGCGAGATTATCAGTGTAATAAAAAGTATCGCAGAGCAAACAAATATGCTGGCATTAAATGCTGCGATTGAAGCTGCTAGGGCGGGGGAACACGGACGTGGATTTGCAGTTGTCGCAGATGAGGTCAGAAAACTGGCCGAGCAGACATCAGCCTCAACAAGAGAGATTGAAGATATAATAAGTGAAATACAGAATGATATAAGCAGTGCAAAAGCGGGAGTAGACAGTGCAGGTGTTGTAATAACCCAGTCCAATAAAGCTTTGGCCGATGCAGAAAATGCTTTCGGGGAAATTGACGAAGCCGTTAGGAACACAATGGTTAAAATAGATCAGCTAATAGATAGTATAAGAGGAATTGATAAGAACAAAAATCAGGTTGTATCCTCGATACAGGAGATTTCATCGGTATGCCGGGAGACTGCGGCAACCTCGGAAGAGATATCAGCATCATTGGAAAACCAAACTGCGGCTATGGAGAGCATATCGGAGGCTGCAGAGCAGTTGAAACCGATAGTAATGAGCCTGGGGGATATTATTAACAAATTCAAAATTTAAAATGAAATTTATTATATATTAAAGAGCGGTGAATTATTTTGCACCGCTCTTTTCATCGGTGCTTGCACTCAAAACCCTGGGGGAATAAATATATTATCCTTGATGTGTGTATAAACGTGTAATAAAATAGGGATAACAAATATATGGAATGTTTAGCACGATTTACATAGGACGGTGTATTATGGACAAAATCGGAAAGATAGTTAGGGCAGAGCGCAAGGATGAACATATTAAATATTTTCTCTCCAGCAAAATTTCATATGGGAATGGCTTTGAGGATGTAGTGCTTGAAAACAACTCACTTCCGGAGATAAACCTGGGAGAAGTGAGCACGAAGCATTCATTTCTGGGAAAGACTATAGGTTTCCCCATGATGATAAACGCCATGACAGGCGGAACGGAGGATTCCAGGGAGATAAACGAGCTGCTTGCCGCATTGGCAAGGCAGTTCAATATTCCTATAGCAGTGGGCTCCCAAACTGTAGCCCTGGAAAACCCGGATGTCTTCGACACCTTTAAAATAGTAAGAAATGTATACCCCGGGGGATTGGTCCTTGCAAATGTAAGCGCAAACTCCAGGGTTAGGGATGCAATGAAAGCTATTGAAATGATAGATGCGAATGCTATACAGCTGCATCTGAATGCAGTGCAGGAAATGTGCATGTATGAAGGAGACAGGAACTTTACCGGTATATTGGACAATATCAGGTCGATGGTAGATGAAATGAAATTGCCTGTGATAGTAAAGGAAACAGGCTTTGGGATTTCCTACGAAACTGCAAAAAAGCTTTATGAGGTCGGCGTAAGATACATAGATGTGGGGGGTAAAGGAGGTACCAACTTTGTAAATATAGAGAGTGCGAGAAATAAGGATAGAGATTTTACATTCCTTGAGAATTGGGGGATCCCCACAGCTCTGAGTCTCCTTGAATGCCGCAATGTCAGCAGTGACATTAATATAATCTGCACCGGAGGTATTACAAAGGCTGAAGAAATTGTTAAAGCACTATGTATGGGAGCTGATATGGCAGGCTTGAGCGGGGTTATACTCAGGGAGCTTGTAGGAAATGGTTATTCAGCTGCCGAAAAGCTTATTGAAAGGCTAATGTATGAAACCAAGGTAATAATGCTCCTGCTTGGAGCAAAGGATATAAATGAATTGAAGGATGTGCCGTATTTGCTTAAGGGTGAGCTACGGGAAATATACAGCTATAAGTTTTTCTAGCAATTGAGCTGCACAGAAAAACTAATAACGGGAGGGAATACAAATGACAGAGCTTTTATATCAGACAGACAGCTATTTGAAGGAGTTTGACGCCAGAGTGGTAGACATTGATGCAGAGCAGAACGCGGTGGTACTTGACAGAACAGCATTTTATCCGGGCGGCGGGGGACAGCTTAATGATACAGGCTGGCTATATGCAGGAGATAGAAGTTTCAGGGTAACTAAAGTAAAAAAACAGGATGATAAAGTACTTCACTTCATTGAAGGGGAACTGCCTTCCGCTGGAACTGAGGTAAAAGGCCATATTGATTGGGACCACAGGTATAAGATGATGAGGACCCATACTGCAATGCACATACTTTGCGGTGTGGTTTGGAGGGATTACAACGCCCAGGTCACAGGAGGAAATATGGAGCCTCTCTCTGCAAGGATGGACTTTGAATTTGAGAACCTTGAAGCAGGGCTCATAAAGGAGATAGAAGAGAAGGTCAATATTGAGATTCAAGCAGGAAGGACTGTAAAAGTAAAAATACTCCCAAGGGAGGAGGCTTTCCGGATACCGGATCTCATCAGAACAAAGATAAACCTGCTCCCGGAAGGTATCAGCCATATCAGAACTGTGGAAATCGTCGGACTTGATTTGCAGGCCGACGGAGGAACCCACGTAGCCAATACCAGGGAAGTCGGCAGTATGAAGATAGCTGATTACAAAAGCAAAGGCAAAATCAACAAGAGGATTTATGTAGAGGTTGGGGATTAATCTTTGCTTTCCAACAACTCCACAAACTTCGATGCCGCCAGCGGCAGCGGAATATTCGAATGTATGAGGAATCCCAGGCTTCTTTCCGGGATTTCTTCTTTTATATCTATTACAAATATATCGTCTTTGTCCAGTTCATCCTTGATACTCTCGTCCGGCACAAAGGTTATCCCCAGGCCAATCTTTGCCATTTCAATAAGAATATCAATGCTTCCCAGCTCAATCTCAGGTTTTACCGAAACATTATGTTTCTCCATAAGGCTGTCGAAAAACTCCCTTGTAGTTGAATTCTTTTCCAACACAAGCAGGGGATAAGCTTCAAGCTCCTTCAGAGATACCTTCCTTCCTTTCAATTCCTTGAAATTATCGTTTGCGATAAAAACATCCTTTATGGTTTTGGTTCTTTTAACTGTAATATTATTGTAATTACACCTTTCCGGTATATTGATCACGCTGAGGTCCACGCTTCCGTTGCGCAAAAGCTCAATGCACTTTGGCGAGGTCCTGTTTGTCAGATGTATTTTGATATGGGGATATGTTTTTGTGAATGTTCTTATAAAAGGCATCAAATAATATTTACTGATGGTGTCGCTGGCACCTATCCTTATTTCTCCTTGTTCAAGGGAATGCATTTCTTCAAGAATGCGCTCCCCGGATTTAATAAAATTAAAGGCTTGCTCAATATGCTTGAAAAGTACCTCACCTTCCTTGGTGAGCTTGACCCTTTTCGTGTTGCGGAAAAAAAGCTGGCATTGAAGCTTCTCTTCAAGCAATTTCACAGATTGGCTGACAGCTGACTGCGTTATGTAAAGCTGTTCGGAAGCCTCGGAAAAACTCAATGTTTTGGACACATAATAGAAAACCTTGTACAGTTCAAAGTTAATATCCATATATAAGTTCTCCTTATCAGTCATATTAAAAATATTAATTATTTTTATTAATTTTACTATGATAAAATAAAAAAGTAAAGAGAAAAACACATCTGCAAAATGGGGTGAAGAATTGATGAACAGCAGAGTCAGAAGAATATATGTGGAAAAGAAGAAGGAATATTCAGTATCTGCAAGGGAACTATTCGATGACCTGAAGGAAAATCTTGGAGTTAAAGCTCTCACTGATCTCAGGATAATAAACCGCTATGACATTTCCGGAATCTCCGATGAAGAATATATTTCTGCAAGAAATACAATATTTTCCGAACCTACAGTTGATATCGCATATGATGAAAACATACCACTTAAAAGTGAAGACAGGGTTTTTGCAATTGAGTATTTACCGGGGCAGTATGACCAGAGGGCAGATTCGACTGCTCAGTGCCTCCAGATCTTGACTCAGAAGGAAAGACCGCTGGTAAAGACTGCAAAGCTTATTGTTCTCAGCGGTGAAATATCCGATGAGGATTTTTATAAGATAAAAAAGTACTGCATAAATCCTTTGGAATCAAGGGAAGCTGTCCTTGACAAGCTGGAAGCTCTGGATTTTTCACAGGTAAGTTCAGAAAATGTAGCTGAAATCAAGGACTTTATTAATTTGAACGATACAAAACTTATGAAGCTAATGGAAGATATGGGCTTTGCCATGAGCTTTGAAGACCTTAAATTCTGCCGGCAGTATTTCAAGGATACAGAAAAAAGGAACCCGACCGTAACTGAGCTAAGGGTTATTGATACCTATTGGTCGGATCACTGCCGTCATACGACTTTTCATACTAAAATCGAGGATATTGCGTTGGAGAACGGTAAATATAAGGATATAATACAAAAGGCGAAGAATAGGTACATTGAGGCCAGGAAGTATGTTTACGGTGAGGAAGACAGGGATGTCAGCCTTATGGATATAGCGCTCATTGGAATGAAAGAGCTGAGAAAAAGAGGACTTCTTAAGGACCAGGAAGTTTCAGAGGAAATAAACGCCTGCAGTATAAAAGTAGATGTGGATGTGAACGGAAAAAAAGAAGAATGGCTGGTAATGTTCAAGAACGAAACCCACAACCACCCGACTGAAATAGAACCCTTTGGAGGCGCTGCTACATGTTTGGGCGGTGCAATAAGAGACCCGCTGTCCGGAAGGTCTTATGTTTATGGAGCAATGAGGGTCACCGGAAGCGGCGATCCGAGGACTGCCATTGAAGCAACATTGCCCGGGAAGCTTCCTCAGAGAAAAATAACAACCGGTGCAGCTACAGGCTACAGCTCCTACGGAAACCAGATAGGTCTTGCTACCGGACAGGTAGCTGAGGTGTATGATGAAAGCTTTGTTGCGAAAAGAATGGAAATTGGCGCAGTTATAGGAGCAGCACCAAAAGACAGCGTTGCAAGAAAGTCTCCTGAGGTCGGAGATGTAATAATTCTTCTAGGAGGAAGAACAGGCCGTGACGGCTGCGGTGGAGCGACAGGCTCATCAAAGGAGCATACCGAGGAATCGATACATGTCTGTGGTGCTGAAGTGCAAAAAGGAAATGCACCTACAGAAAGAAAAATACAGAGGCTTTTCAGAAACCCCGAAGTCAGCAGAATGATAAAAAAATGCAATGATTTCGGCGCAGGAGGCGTTTCGGTAGCTATTGGAGAATTGGCAGACGGCCTTGATATAGACCTGGATGTGGTGCCCAAAAAATATGAAGGCCTGGATGGTACTGAACTGGCGATATCTGAATCCCAGGAGAGAATGGCAGTGCTTGTAGCTCCAAAGGATTCGGAAAGATTTATAGAATATGCCGGTGAGGAAAACCTTGAGGCAGTGCCGGTTGCAAGGGTAACCCCAGGAAATAGGCTGAAAATGTACTGGAGGGGCAGTGCTATTGTAGATATCAGCCGGAATTTTCTCAATACAAATGGTGTGAAGCAGTATACAAATGCAGTTATTTCGGCACCGGAGAACAGCAGTTATTTTGAAAAAAGCATGGAAGGTTTCCAAGATAGCAGCAATGGACTTAAGCAGGCATGGCTCGACGATCTCAGGGATCTTAACGTCTGCAGCCAGAAAGGCCTGGTTGAAAGATTCGACAGCTCAATAGGCACAGGGTCAATCCTTATGCCTTTCGGAGGCAAATACCAGGAAACCCCCTCAGAGGGATTGGCGATGAAGGTTCCGGTTCTGAACGGTGAAACGAATACAGCAACAATAATGACTTATGGATATAACCCGAAGCTTTCAAAATGGAGTCCTTTCCATGGCGCACTTTATGCAGTTGTGGAAGCAGTGGCCAAAATTGTTGCTATTGGAGGGGATTACAGCAAGATAAGGCTTACACTCCAGGAATACTTTGAAAAGCTGGGCAAAGACCCTGAAAAGTGGGGGAAGCCTACAAGTGCATTACTTGGTGCTTTTTATGCGCAAATAATGCTCGGTATACCTGCGATCGGAGGAAAGGACAGCATGTCCGGTACCTTTAAGGATATTAATGTTCCGCCTACGCTTGTAGCCTTTGCTGTAGATGTAACAAAGGCAGACAAAATCATATCCCAGGAGTTTAAAAAGGCTGGCGATGTAGTAGTTCTTGTAAAGGCTGACAGAGACGAAAACGATATGCCTGACTTTGAAAAGCTCAAGAGGAATTTTAGCAGGATACATGAACTGGCGGACAAAGGAATTGTACTTTCAGCAAATCCCGTAAAATACGGCGGCATAGCAGCTGCCGTAAGCAAGGCATGCTTTGGAAACAAGCTGGGTTTTGCTTTTAACTCCGGTTTTGATGAAAGAAAGCTTTTCACACCGGATTATGGTTCCATCCTGCTGGAGATAGATGCGGAGCAGGATTCGGCTAAGCTTTTCGACGGTATTGAATATGAGGTAATTGGGAAAATACAGGAAAGGCAATCCATTCAGGTAAATCAACTCAGCATAGAACTTGAAGAAGCATTGACGGCGTGGAAAAAGCCTCTTGAAAGGATATTCCCTACAAAAACGGAGGATATCCCGGGCAAACCGCAGAATATATATTATGACAAAAAAGATATTGGAAAGCCGTCAATAAAAGTTGCAAAACCAAGAATAATGATACCTGTATTTCCTGGGACAAACTGCGAATATGATACGGCAAGGGCTTTTGAAAAAGCCGGCGGCGAGGCCTCGGTGTTGGTATTCAGGAATTTGACCCCGGGGGACATAGAGTATTCAATCGATAGAATGGTTAAAGCAATAGCAAACTCACAAATAATAGCTATTCCGGGCGGCTTCAGTGCCGGTGATGAACCTGACGGTTCAGGAAAATTCATAGCAGCAGTTTTCAGAAATCCTAGGGTAAAAGAGGCTGTTATGAAATTTCTGAAAGAGAAGGATGGTTTGATGCTTGGTATCTGCAACGGGTTCCAGGCACTTATAAAGCTAGGCTTGGTGCCTTATGGGGAAATAAGGGACATCGACGTGGATTCACCGACGTTGACCTACAACAGGATAGGAAGACACGTATCCTGCATGGCAAGGACAAAGGTGGTATCCAATTTATCACCATGGTTTAAAAAAGTCAGGGTTGGTGATATTCATGCGATTCCTGTTTCTCATGGCGAAGGCAGGTTTGCAGCCGACAAAGAGGTCATGGCAGAGCTTATTAAAAACGGTCAGGTGGCAACCCAATATGTTGATATTCAAGGTAATCCTACCTATGATATAGAATTTAACCCAAATGGCTCCATTGAGGCGGTTGAGGGTATAACAAGCCCTGACGGAAGAATATTGGGCAAGATGGCTCATTCAGAAAGAGTAGGGGTAAACATATCCAAAAATATACCGATGGATAAGGAACAGAGAATATTTGAGTCCGGAGTAGAATATTTCAGTTAAAAATGAAAAGGAGTGATGAATGTGTCCGCGAACAAGCCAAAAGCTGCCGTTATTATGGGCAGTGACTCCGATTTGCCGGTAGTCAGAAAAGCCGTTGATGTCTTGAAGACCTTCGGTGTTGAGTATGAAGTGAATGTAATGTCCGCTCACAGGACGCCGGATATAGCGATTGAATATGCTAAGAATGCAGAAAACAACGGTTTTGAAGTTATTATTGCCGCAGCAGGGAAAGCAGCACACCTTCCTGGTGTACTTGCAGCCTTTACTACGCTGCCGGTTATAGGAATCCCAATTAAATCATCGACGCTGGACGGATTAGATTCGCTTCTGTCTATTGTTCAGATGCCATCAGGGATACCGGTTGCCACAGTAGCAGTTGATGGAGCGGAAAACGCAGGACTTCTGGCTGTACAGATATTGTCTGTTAAGTATGAGTATTTGAGAGAGAAGCTCAAGGCTCATAAAGAAAAGATGAAACAGGATGTAATAAAAAAAGATGAAAAGATAAAAGGGGAGGTATTTTAAATGAAAAAACTTGAAATGCTTTATGAGGGAAAGGCTAAAAAGGTTTACAGGACTGACGATGATAATCTGTATATAGTGGATTACAAGGATGATGCCACAGCTTTTAACGGGTTAAAAAAGGGTACAATAGTAAACAAGGGAGTTATGAACAACAAGATTTCTACAAAGCTTTTCGAAGTACTCCAGGAAGCCGGAATAAAGACACATCTAGTGAAGAAACTGAGCGATAGGGAGATGCTGGTCAAGAAGGTAAAAATAGTTCCTCTGGAAGTACTGGTAAGGAACTATGCCGCAGGTTCTCTCTCCAAAAGGCTTGGCCTGGAAGAAGGACTTAAGCTGTCTACCACAGTACTGGAATTCTGCTATAAGAATGATGAACTGGGAGATCCAATGGTAAATGAATACCACATAGAAGCTATGGGTATGGCACTTAATAGTGAAGTTGAAACAATAAAGAAAATGGCATTGAGAATAAATGAGATACTTAGTGATTATATGCTTAAGAGAGGCATCATACTTGTAGATTTCAAGCTTGAATTCGGCAAGACACCGGAAGGCGAAATCATACTGGCAGATGAAATATCCCCCGATACTTGCAGGCTATGGGATGCAACAACTCATGAAAAGCTTGACAAGGATAGATTCAGAAGAGACTTGGGTAAGGTTGAAGAAGGATACATGGAAGTGGTAAAAAGGCTTAGCTAAACCGGCTGCAGGATGTAAGGTTTCGAGGTTTCAAGGTAATGGATACCACGGAACACACGGATGTTTCACGGAATTTTACGGATGGATTTACTGTTTCCGCCGTGTGTTCAGTGGATTTCAGTGTTTTCAGTGTTACACGCGGCTATACTGCAAAGGTATACTTGCACCCATCGCCTATTGCCTCGTGCCGTGCTTCGGAGAATACGCTTAAGAGTATGTATATAGGAGATAATATATGTTTAACGATATATTTGTTAATGAAGATAAACTAAAGGAAGAATGCGGTATTATCGGAATATATGATAAAGGCAACATGGAAATTGAAAACCTGACCTATTACGGACTGATTGCTTTACAGCACAGGGGACAGGAAAGTGCAGGCATAGCGGTGAACAGGGACGGCATGATAACCTGCTATAAGGAGATGGGCCTGGTATCAGAGGTTTTTGACGATAAAATACTGAACCTTTTGAAGGGGGACATGAGCATTGGCCATGTCAGGTATTCAACCACGGGAGAAAGCTTTGTAACCAACGCTCAACCTCTGCTGGTCAAATACAAGAACGGTAGCATTGCCGTTGCACACAACGGAAACCTTGTAAATGCCGCATCAGTTAGAGAGCAGCTTGAAGACCAGGGGATGATTTTTACTACTACCATAGATAGTGAAGTAATCGCGAGCCTTATTGCAAAAAATTATAAAAACGGCATAGAGGAAGCTATTCTTGATACCATGGAAGTAATAAAAGGCTCTTACGCTCTTGTGATAATGACAAACGACAAGCTCATAGGGGTAAGGGACAAGCACGGATTGAGGCCGCTTGTTCTTGGAAAGCTCGGAAACGGATATGTATTCGCTTCCGAAAGCTGTGCCCTGGATACTATAGGTGCCAGCTTCATAAGGGATGTAAAGCCCGGCGAAATAGTAGTTGTGGATGAAAACGGAATAAGGAGCCTCCGGGGCAGGACTTCCGAAGAGCGTGCCAACTGCATATTCGAGTATATATATTTTGCAAGACCCGACAGTATAATGGACGGAATAAGCGTTTACCATGCCAGGGAAGCTGCAGGCAGGGTGCTTGCCAAGGAATGTCCGGCAAATGCAGACGTAGTTATAGGTGTCCCCGATTCGGGAACTCCTGCAGCAATAGGCTATGCCCAACAGTCAGGAATACCCTATGCGGTCGGGCTGATAAAAAACAGATATATCGGAAGAACATTCATACAGCCTTCACAGGTTACGAGAGAATTGGGGGTCAAGCTGAAGCTGAACCCGCTGAAAGGATCAATAGAAGGCAAAAGGGTCGTAATGGTTGATGACAGTATAGTAAGGGGTACAACCAGCAAAAAGATAGTGCAGGCCCTAAGGGCTGCAGGCGCCAAGGAAGTGCATGTCAGGGTAAGTTCACCGGTAGTAATGCACTCGTGCTACTTTGGTATTGACACACCTTCCAGAAATGAATTGGTAGGTGCTTCAAGAATGCTTGAAAGCATCAGGGAAAAAATAGGAGCAGACAGTCTGGGATACCTAAGTTGTGAAGGGCTTCTGGAGACAGTGGGCAGCAAGGGGGAAGGCTTTTGTACGGCATGCTTCAACGGCAAATACCCCATGGAAATAAAAGATGAATGCGGAAAACATATTTTTGAAGGGAAATAGAGGTGCAGGCAATGGATGAAAGATTGACATATAAGGCGGCAGGAGTTGACGTAGAAGCTGGGTATGAGGCAGTGAAGCTCATGAAGGAGCATACAAGGAGAACAATGATTCCGGGCGTACTTGGAGAGCTCGGCAGCTTCGGCGGTTTTTTTGAAATAAACAAGGGCGAGTACAAAAATCCTATTCTGGTATCAGGCACGGATGGTGTTGGAACCAAGCTCCAAATAGCCTTTATGACCGGAAAACACGACACCATAGGAATAGACTGTGTTGCAATGTGTGTCAACGATGTTGCATGCCACGGCGCCAAACCTCTCTTTTTTCTTGACTATATAGGTACCGGAAGATTGGAGCCCAAGGTTGCAGCAGAGATAGTAAAAGGAGTATGCGACGGTTGCGTTGAAGCAGGCTGCGCTCTGATTGGCGGTGAAACGGCGGAAATGCCGGGGTTCTATAAGGATGGGGAGTATGACCTTGCAGGTTTTTCTGTAGGAATCGTCGACAAGGATGAAGTTATAAACGGAACAAGAGTCAATGAAGGAGATGCCCTGATAGGGATAGCCTCAAGCGGTATCCATAGTAACGGTTATTCTTTAGTAAGGAAGCTTTTCTTCGGAATAAACAATTTCAGCATAGACACCAGGTTTGATGAACTGGATTGCACATTGGGGGAAGAGCTTTTAAAGCCTACAAAGATATATGTCAAAACTATTCAAGCCTTGCTCAAAAAATATAGAATCAACGGGATTGCCCAT
>JBLNDG010000241.1:0-37220 GCA_050261415.1 Caulobacteraceae bacterium
GCAGGGCTGACAAACCATATGGGAGATGCGTGTTGTCAAGGGCGTGACCGGGATGATAGTATTTCCTCAATTCCAGGATGTGGTCTATTCTTTTTTTCCCTACAGTAAATTGACGCTATCATAGCATAGAGTAAACATTGACAAAGCATTTTAACTAATATATAATCTTTGGTATAAATTCCATATAGCGTTGAGGCAGAGGAGTAAAACTACCGATTCCAGAGAGTTGCCAGAAAGCAAGCAGCTCAGTAAGAGAGGGGATGGAGGGTGAAAATCCCCGGATAGGTTATTTGAAGCTGCTGCTGAGCATCTTAACGACGGAGCAGCCGTTATACTGCAATGGCAATTGCCAAGCGAGCGGCCTTTTTAGGCAACTAGGGTGGTACCGCGAAGAACTCTTCGTCCCTAATAGGGATGAAGAGTTTAATTTTTTGTAATAATAAACATAGGAGGCATGGATATGGAAAAACTGGGTCTTAACGAGATAAGAGAGAAATTTTTAAGTTTTTTCGAAAGCAAAGAACACTTGAGGATGAAAAGCGCGTCACTGGTTCCGCAGAGCGATAAGAGCCTGCTTTTGATAAATTCCGGGATGGCGCCGTTGAAGCCCTATTTTACAGGTCAGGCAGTTCCTCCTAGAAAAAGAGCTACCACCTGTCAGAAATGCATAAGGACACCTGATATTGAAAGAGTAGGCAAAACAGCAAGACATGGAACATTCTTTGAAATGCTTGGTAACTTTTCTTTCGGGGATTATTTCAAGGATGAAGCTATTGCCTGGGCATGGGAGTTTTGTACGGAAGTAATGAAGCTTCCCGTGGACAGACTATGGGTAACTATATACCTTGATGATGAAGAAGCCTTTGAAATCTGGAACAAAAAGATAGGTTTGCCGGAAGAAAGAATCATAAGAATGGGCAAAGAGGACAACTTCTGGGAAATCGGTTTAGGCCCATGCGGTCCATGTTCTGAAATATACTTTGACAGGGGCCCGGGAACAGGCTGCGGCAAACCGGAGTGTAAAATGGGCTGTGACTGTGACCGGTATATAGAATTCTGGAATCTGGTATTTACTCAATTTGACAAGGATGAAGAGGGTAATTACAACAGGCTTGCAAGACCAAACATCGATACCGGAATGGGTCTGGAGAGAATGGCGGCTGTAATGCAGGAAGTGGACAATATATTTGAAGTTGATACAATCAGATATATTCTCGACTATATATGCAGCCTTACAGGCGTTTATTACGGTAAAGACCACAAGAAGGATGTTTCCATAAGGGTAATAACAGACCATATAAGGGGAGTAACCTTTATGACTTCCGACGGTATACTCCCTACAAATGAAGGCAGAGGCTACGTATTAAGAAGGCTTTTGAGAAGAGCTGCAAGGCATGGTAGGCTTCTTGGCCTTACAGAACCCTTCCTCAGCAAGGTAGCCCGGAAACTGATTGAAGTAAGCGGAGATGCATATCCTGAGTTAAAGGAGAAGCAGGATTATATACTCAATGTAATAGACGTAGAGGAAAGAAGATTCTACGAAACAATCGATCAGGGGCTTTCCATATTACAGGGCTTTATTGATGAACTCAAGTTAACCGGCAATGATACCATGTCGGGTGAAAATGCATTCAGGCTTTATGATACCTATGGCTTCCCGCTGGATTTGACCAAGGATATACTGGAAGAGCAGAATATGAAGGTAGATGAGGAAACCTTTCAGAAGGAAATGCAGGCTCAGAGGGAAAGAGCAAGAGCAGCCAGGACTGACAGCAATATCGAAAGCTGGAAGGAAGATGTATACGCAAAAATTGATTGGAGCATCAAAACAAAGTTCGTCGGTTATGAAAAGCAGACAGCCCAGGCTACTATAAAAGCAATTGTCAAGGGTAACGAGCTTACCGATACGGTAAAGGAAGGAGAGGAAGCAAATATAGTACTTGATATAACTCCTTTCTATGCGGAAAGCGGCGGACAGGTTGCAGATACCGGGAAAATAATAGGAGAAGGCTTTGAACTTGAGGTAAAGGATTGTAAAAAGGTAACCGGCGATAGGTTTGCCCATTTGTGCAAGGTAATAAAAGGCCAGGTAAAAGTAGGGGATTCCTGCATGGCTGTAATTGACAACAAGAGAAGGACGGCAATAGCCAGGAACCATTCTACGACTCACCTGCTGCATAAAGCACTCCGAAAATACCTTGGAACCCATGTTGAACAGGCCGGTTCTTTGGTAACACCAGACAGGCTCAGATTCGATTTCTCGCACTTTAAGGCAATGACAAAGGAAGAACTTGATGCGATTGAAAAAGAAGTAAACATGGCTATTCTTGAAAGCTATGATATAAATGTGCAGGAAGCTTCCATTGATGAAGCTAAAAAGCTGGGAGCTATGGCTCTCTTCGGGGAAAAATACGGAGAAATAGTAAGAGTAGTCAAAATGGGTGACTACAGTATTGAGCTTTGCGGGGGAACACATCTCCGAAATACAAGCCAGGCAGGTTTGTTCAAAATAATAAGCGAAGGCGGAATTGCGGCAGGTGTAAGAAGAATCGAAGCTGCAACAGGCGAAAGGGCTTATGATTATATAAAGGAAGAAGAACAGCTTATCAACGAAGTATGCGACAAACTAAAAGCACATCCGACGGAATGTCCGAAAAAATTGGAAACGGTGCTTAAGCAGCTGAAGGAAACGGAAAAGGAAATATCGGTACTTAAGTCCAAGATGACGACCGGAATCCTCGATGAACTGATTGGTAGTGCGGCCGAGGAAAAGGGAGTCAGGTACCTTGTTACTAAAGTTGAAGGAATGAGTATTGACGGCTTAAGGGATATGGGCGACAAGCTCAGAGATAAATTGGGAACTTCCTTTGTACTTCTCGCTTCCTCCGAGGTCGAAAAAACCACACTGGTAGGAATGGCCTCCAAGGATGCAATGGCAAAGGGAATCCATTCAGGCAATATAATAAAGGAAGTAACGAAAATTGCAGGAGGCAGCGGAGGCGGAAGACCGGATATGGCGCAGGGCGGAATTAAGGATGCAAGCAAACTGGATGAAGCAATGAATGCTGCCCCGGACATAATAAAGTCAATGATAAAGTAGACTAATAAGAGCAGCCATAAAAACAAATAATATGTAAAAGGACTGAGAATGCAAATTCTCAGTCCTTTTTTGCCTTTATACGGTTAAAAGCTTAGAAAAGTTGGAAATCCTATAATAAAGTGTGCACTTCAAGGGAAAAATATCAAATAGCCGTTTAACAATATTTAAATACTATGGGGTGACAGAATGAAAGCAGTTATAATGGCTGGCGGTGAAGGCACAAGGCTGAGGCCGATAACCTGCGGAATACCGAAACCGATGGTGCCGGTCCTTAACAAGCCTGTAATGGAGTATACAATAGATCTCTTGAAAAGCCACGGGATAACAGATATAGCAGCAACTCTCGCATATTTTCCTGCAGTAATAACAGATTATTTCGGAAGTGGCGAGGAGTGGGGGGTAAACCTCAGATACTATATTGAGCATACACCGCTCGGCACCGGAGGCAGCGTAAAAAACGCAGAGGACTTCCTAGACGGCACATTTATTATTGTAAGCGGAGATGCGCTTACAGATATAGACGTAAAGAGTGCCGTGGAGTTCCATAAAAACAAGAATTCGAAAGCTACACTTATATTAAAAAAGGTAAATATCCCTTTAGAATATGGTGTCGTAATAATTGATGAAAGCGGCAGGATAATCAGGTTTCTTGAAAAACCAAGCTGGGGTGAGGTTTTCAGTGATACTATAAATACGGGCATTTATATTCTTGAGCCTGAAGTTCTCGATTATTACAAGAAAGGCGATAACTTTGATTTCAGCAAGGATTTGTTTCCAAAGCTTTTAAGGGACAATATCCCCATGTATGGTTATGTAACAGATGACTACTGGAATGATATCGGAGATTTGAAGGTCTATAAGGAAGTAAACTATGACATACTCTCAGGCAAGTTAAAATCAAATATACCTTATGAGATGATCAGAGAAGGAATTTGGGTCGGGGAAAATACAAGCATATCACCTGACTGCGAGTTGGTACCTCCGGTCCTTATAGGCAGTCATTGCATAATTAAAAGCAAAACAATACTTGATGCTGTTATTATAGGAGATCACACAGAAATAGCCGAAAACTCATCGGTTAAGCGGAGCATACTTTGGAAGAATACAGATATCGGAAGCAATGTACAGTGCAGAGGGTCGGTAATATGCAACAGCGCAAGCATTAAGAACGGGACACATCTATTTGAAAATACTGTCATAGGAAATAACACACTTGTAGAAGCAGGTGCCATTATTAAGCCTGACATAAAAATCTGGCCGGAAAAGGTAATAGAAGAAGATGCCGTAGTTAATCAGAACATGGTATGGGGGACAAAAGTTTCCAAGACTTTGTTCGGCTTCAAGGATATAAGCGGCGATGTCAATACAAATTTGACTCCCGAATTTGCATCCAGATTAGGTTCGGCCTTTGGTTCAACATTTAATGAAGAAGCAAGGGTGGTAATAAGCAGTGACGGCTCTAATGCCGCTGAGATAATGAAGGATTCGATAACCTCCGGCATTCTTTCCACAGGGGTTGAGGTTATTGATATTCAGGACTCGCTTATGCCTATACTGCGCTATGCAGTTAAATTTTATAAAGGCGACGGCGGGGTATATATATGGAAGGATTATAGTGAAGAAAACAAAGTACATATAGACCTGGTTAACAAAAACGGAATAAATATCGACAGAGCCATTGAAAGAAAGATTGAAAACAATTTTGTAAGGGAAGACTTTAAAAGATGCAACGCTGAAAGGATAAAACAGGTTCTAAGAAAAGAGGGCTTTGCAGACTATTACATACAAAACGGTTCAAACCTGCTCAAAAACTTTAACAGGATAAAAGCCAGCCATATTAAATTAACAGTAGGCTCCTATTCTGAACAGGTTATGAATATAGCCGTTTCGTATTTGAAAAATATGGGGTGCATCGTAGAACAGGATAACCTGCCAAGAAAGCGCAGGATTGCCCACGAGAAGGTTGATCAAAGCCTATATAACCGTCATATAGCTGAGCTTACTGTAAAATCCGGCTCCTCCATGGGGCTTGTATTCAGTGAAGACGGGGAGAATGTGGTGCTTATTGACCATAAAGGAAGGATAATCGATAGAGATAAGCATATGGCGCTGATCTCACTTATTATTTTAAAAGCAGGACTTGATAAAAAGCTTATAGTCCCTCATACGGCATCCAGGGTAATTGAAAAAATGGCTGAATGCTACAACATTGAAGTAATCAGGACTAAAAACTCGCCGGCCGATGTTATGAAAGCAATGCTTGACGATACTGGAAACCTGGACAGTGCGATATTCCAGTATATATTGAACTTTGATGCAATTTGGGGCGTAGGAAGCCTTATAGATTTTATGGTAGGGAACTCTGTCATACTTTATGACCTTGTTAATGAGCTTCCGCATTTTCATATAGAAAAAAAGGAAGTAAAATGCGACTGGAGATATAAAGGCAGAGTGATAAGAGAAATTATTGAAGAAAACAAGAACAGGGAAATTGAACTGTTTGAAGGTGTCAAAATAAACAGCGAGAACGGATGGGTGCTCATCCTTCCGGATAGTGAAAAGCCTGTATGTAATATATACGCAGAAGGCGTATCCGAAGAATATGCAAGAGAGCTTGCAACAATATTTACAGACAGGATAAACGATATAATTTCCACCGCTGATAACTGAAGGATTGGTGAGAAAAATATTGGAAACGAGAGTTTATATGATATATTTGGCAATATTGGCTGCAGTTGCTTTAGCTGCATTTCTGTCCAGGAAGCTTCTATACTTTATGGATAGAGATGAGCCGGAGGTGTATGATGCTATTCTGAATGCCGAAGAGCTGGAACAGCATGCGGTAGAAATTGCAAGGAAGCATGTTGTAGGCAAAAGGGCAAGAGTATCGTACAGTCTTGAAACAAGGATGAATAAGAACTTCAGGTTTATTACTTCAGTTTACAAAAACCTGAATGAATACATGAACGATGTAAAGAGAGTCACACCGGCTGCCGAATGGCTGCTTGACAATTTTTATATTGTTGAGGAACAGGTAAAGGAAATAAGGCAGAACCTATCCAGACAATACTACTATCAGCTTCCCAGCCTAAAGACGGGTACTCTGAAAGGCTATCCGAGAGTATATGCAATTGCTCTGGAACTAGTTTCGCACACCGACGGAAGATTTGACGATAAGCTGCTCATTAGCTTTGTTTCGGCTTATCAAAGCCAGTCTCTTTTGTCCAGCGGTGAATTGTGGGCTATACCTATTATGATACGTATGGCACTAATTGAGCATATCAGACATGTATGCGAAGGTATAATGCAGTCACAGCAGCAGTGGTACAAGGCGGAAAAGCTTGCAGACCTGCTGCTTTCACATAGGGATAAAAAGCCCGAAGAGCTTTTAGCTATTGCCAAGGAAAACACTAAGCATCTGGAAATAATAACACCCTCCTATGGTGAACACCTGTTGAACAGGCTTAAAAAGCATGGCCTGGAAATTGTTCCGATCATTCATTACCTGGATGAGAGATTGTCTGAGCAGCATACAACCTCTGAAACTATAACACATCTGGAGCATAAGGAACAGGCAGCAAGACAGGTCTCCATGGGTAACTCGATAACTAGCCTGAGGTTTCTTTCTACCCTCGATTGGAAGGAGATATTTGAAGGGCTCAGCCAGGTAGAGCAAATTCTAAGGCAGGATCCGGATGGCACTTACAATAATATGGATTTTTCATCACGGGATTTTTACAGGCATGAAGTAGAAAAAATATCAAAAAAGTATAAGGTCTCGGAGATACAAGTTGCTAAGAAGCTCATAGAATGTGCAAAAGAATTTGAAAAGCACTTTGGCTATTTTTTGTTCAGAGATAAGAAGTATCTTCTAATATCAAAGCTCGGGCATGAAAAGAAACAATTTTTTACCCAAACCTTTAAATATTTGACTCCAATTGTCATTATCACTGCTGCAATAGTCTCGGCTTTGCTGTATTATTCCTATGCGCATGGAACTACTAATGTCCTCTTTTTATTACTCGCAGCTATTGTTGTTCTTATACCGGCAAGTGACATAGCAGTTTCTATAGTAAATTGGGTAGCAGTGCATATAAAGCCCCCTGCCTTTCTCCCAAAGCTAGAACTCAAGGAGGGGATACCCGACGAGGCAAGAACGGTTGTTGTTATGCCAACCTTAATCGCGGATGAAAAAAGGGCTGTAAAGCTTCTGGAAAACCTTGAGGAATACTATCTTGCCAATAGGGAGAAAAACATCTATTTTATCTTGCTGGGGGATTTCAAAGACTCAAGCGAAGAGGTTATGGACTCCGACAGCAGAATTATCAGCGCTGCTTCCGGCAAAGTTGAGGAATTAAATAAAAAATACAGTACAAATGAGGATATATTCTTTCTTTTTCATAGAAAAAGGCTGTACAATAAATCACAAGGCCGATGGATGGGCTGGGAACGGAAAAGAGGTGCCCTATATGAGCTTAATGAATTTTTACTGGGCTCAAAAAGGAACTCCTTTGAATTTATTGAGGGTGATACGAGACATTTGAAAAATATCACCTATGTCATCACAATTGATGCTGATACCAAGCTTACTATGGAAACAGCAAAAAAGTTAATAGGTACTATTCTGCACCCATTGAACAGGGCAGTAATCGACAAGAAAAATGGAATCGTAAAAGAGGGTTATGGATTGCTGCAGCCGAGAATAAGTGTAGACATAATAAGCGCCAATGCTTCTGCCTTTTCTAGAATATTCGCAGGCAAAAGCGGTATTGATATTTACACAAATGCAGTATCGGACGTTTATCAGGATTATTTTGCGGAAGGCATTTACACCGGAAAAGGGATATATGAAGTCAGCATATTTCAAATCATTTTAAGGGAGGCTATTCCGGAAAATACAGTATTGAGCCATGACCTGATTGAAGGATCTTATGTAAGGACAGGTTTGGTTACTGATATCGAACTGATTGACGGGTATCCGTCAAGGTACAGCTCCCATTCAATGAGGCTGCACAGGTGGGTTAGAGGCGATTGGCAGCTAATAGGCTGGCTCTTTCGAAAAGTCAGGAACAGCAAAGGAAAACTTGTAGATAATCCATTGCCGGTAATAACAAAGTGGAAGATCTTTGATAATCTGAGGAGGAGCCTTGTTGCACCAAGCGAAGCTATTCTTTTTCTACTGTCACTTTGCATATTTCCGGGAAGTGCATTGGTTTGGTTTTTATTCGCCTTGCTTACGGCTGTTTTCCCTATTTTTATAAATATAGCAGATGTAATAGCAGACAAGTATGAAAGTAAATTAGGGGAAAAGTCTGCATATCCGGTAATTGAAAAAATGAAAATATCACTCTGCCAATCTTTTTTGACATTGATATTTATACCTCATCAGGCTTATTTGATGCTGGATGCAATCATCAGAAGCATCACAAGGGTATTTATCACCAGAAAAAATATGCTTGAATGGGTAACTGCAGCGGATATGGAAAAGGGTTTAAAGAACACGCATGGCGGCTACTGGGAACGCATGTGGGTAAGTCCGGTATTTGCTTTATTTATCATGGTATTCAGTATATGGTTTTCCAGAGAGGCAATTGTACCTGCCATAATAATGGCATTATTCTGGGCTGCGGCACCTTCATTCGCTTATTGGGTAAGCAGGTCAGACAAAAAAGGTTATCCCGTGGTTAGCAGTGAAGATATAACAGAGCTTAGAAAAATATCAAGGAAAACATGGAGCTTCTTTGAAGATTTTGTAAGTGCGCTTGATAACTATCTTCCTCCCGACAATTATCAGGAGAATCCCCCGAACGGTATCGCACACAGGACTTCTCCCACAAATATAGGACTTCTTTTGGTTTCTATAATGTCGGCTAGGGATATGGGTTATATCTGTACTATAGATATGTTGGACCGCATAAACAAAACTATTGCAACTATTGAAAAGCTTAAGAAGTGGAAAGGCCATTTGTACAACTGGTATGATACTGTTACCCTGGAGGTACTGAGGCCTAACTATATATCAACCGTTGACAGCGGAAATTTCATAGGTTATCTTATGACTTTGAAGCAGGGGCTACTTGAGTATTTAAAAAGACCTTTAATTGACAAAAGCCTTTTGGAAGGACTTAAGGATACAGCACTACTTGTAAACGAAGAATGCAACCAGCCAGCATTGAATCTTGACATTTTAAATTCCGCATTGAGTTCGGATGGTTTAAAACCATCTGAATGGAACAGGATTCTCGCCCTTATGCTTGAATGGAATGTACAGAAACGGCCGAGATGGGGCTTTAAACTATATAAAAGCGCCAGCAGCTTTATTAATGAAATTAATGATAATATGGCGTGGCTCAAAGTAGTTAATGATATGCCTGAATTGATGCATATACCCGAAATCGAAGAGGTTATTGAGAGGGTCAATGTTAGTTGCTCCCTGGAACAGTATAAGGAAATACTGGATAACTGCTCTCTGCTGGTTGAAGAATTGATCAAAAATGCCGGTAAGGATGGGATTGAAGGATTAAAGAGGTTAAAGGACTCTTTAAGCTTTTCTTCAAATAAGTGCGGCAGGATAGTGGAAGCATTTCATAATATTATATCGAGAGTGGAGAACCTCATCGACAATATGAATTTTTTACCCTTGTATGACAGCAGGAGAAAGCTTTTCTCAATAGGCTACAATGAAGAAGAAGAGCAAATGACAAAGTCATACTACGACCTCCTGGCGTCGGAGGCCAGGCAGGCCAGCTTTATAGCAATTGCAAGAGGTGAGATAAAAAAAGAGCATTGGTTCATGCTGAACAGAACTTTAACATCGGTAGAGGGCCATAAAGGGCTGCTTTCATGGACTGGGACCATGTTTGAGTATTTAATGCCCCTTCTTATAATGAATGATTATGAAAACACACTCCTAAATGAGACGTATAATTTTGTCGTCAGATGTCAGATTGATTACGGTAGAAAGAGGAAAGTACCCTGGGGAGTATCGGAGTCCGGATATTATTCCTTTGATTTCAGGTTGAATTATCAGTATAAAGCCTTCGGAATACCTGCACTGGGACTAAAAAGAGGGCTTAAGAACGACACAGTGATAGCTCCTTATGCAACGATACTTGCTTTACTGGTGAGCCCCTATGAGGCAATAAAAAATATAATATATCTTAAAAATGAAGGTATGGATAGCCCCTATGGCTTTTATGAAGCAATAGATTATACTCCCGAAAGGTTAAAAAGAGGAACAAAAAGCAGTATAGTCAAAAGCTTCATGGCCCATCACCAGGGCATGGCTTTTTTGGCTATGAACAGCTTCATTAACGGCAAAATCATGCAGGAAAGGTTTCACAGGGACGCAGTAATTAAATCAGCAGAGATTCTTCTACAGGAGAAAGTACCTTCAAAGGTGATATTTGCCAAGGACTACAAGGAAAGGATAGAGCCCTTTGAGGAAGCTCAGAAGGAGGATGTCGAATATACTACAGTACTTGGCCTGAACAACAATATTTTGCCTGAGGTGCACATACTTTCAAATGGTGATTATTCTGTAATGATAACAGATAATGGTTCAGGCTACAGCAAATATAAGGATACCGCCGTCACCCGTTGGAGAGAAGACAGTATACTGAATAATTCAGGGATGTTCTTCTATATACAGGATGTGGAGAGCGGCGGGAAGTGGTCAAACACTCTTAACCCATGCAATGTGTTCCCCGGTAAATACAAGGTGGTTTTTTCGCAGGATAAAGTTTCTTTCAACAGGACGGACGGCGATATTGACACTCAGACAGAGCTTATAATATCGCCTGAGGATGATATAGAAATAAGAAGAATTACTCTTACAAACCACGGACAGCAGGCTAAAGTAATTGAAGTTACCAGTTATTCGGAAACAGTACTGACATCGCAATCTGCCGATGTTGCTCATCCGGCCTTCAGTAACCTGTTTATAAAAACGGAGTATATGCCTAAATATAATGCTTTGCTTGCCGTCAGAAGGCCCAGGGAAGAAACCGGCAAGCCTTTATGGATGTTTCATTCATTGACAGTAGATTCGGAAATACTCGGAGGAGTTCAATATGAAACCGACAGGGCAAAATTCATAGGTAGGGGCTATGATTTGTGTAAACCTTCAGCTCTTGAACCGAATAGGCCGCTGTCAAACACAGTGGGGCCTGTATTGGATCCAATATTGAGCTTGCGGTGCAGAATCCGGCTTCAACCCGGCCAGACTGTAAAGCTAAACTTCATAATGGGAGTTGCAGAAAGTAAAGAAAAAACAGCACTTGTTGCAGAAAAATACCACGAAACTGCTTCAGTTGAGAGAGCTTTTGAACTTGCCTGGACAAGGAGCCAGGTAGAGATGAGATATCTCAATTTCAGGAAGGAAGAGATTGAGCTCTACAGGCGGATGATGTCACAGATAATTTATTTGAGCCCTCTAAGAAGAAAACACGAAAACGCAATAAAGGGAAACCGAAGAGGACAGCAGGGATTATGGTCTTATGGAATTTCAGGAGATTTGCCCATTGTTTTGGTTGAACTGTCCAAGGCCGATGAGATAGAACTTGTAAAAGAAGTGTTGAAAGCCCATGAGTATTGGAGAATCAAAGGACTACAAGTAGACGTGGTACTTCTGAATGAGGATGAGAGCAGCTATAGCCAACCGCTGTTCAACATGCTTCAGGATCTGGTTTCTGTCAGCCATGCGAGGGATATAAGGGAAAGACCTGGTGGAGTTTTTATAAAGCAAGGGAATACAATGAGCGAGGATGATAAACTTCTGCTTATGGCAGCTGCAAGATTGGTGCTGAAAGGTAATTGTGGTTCATTATCTGTACAGGTCAAAATAAAGAATAATGTAAATGCCTTTGAATATAAGCTTTGGAGGGAAAAGCCTAAAAAATATCCTCAGCCTGAGTCAAAGCCGCTTGAATTGCAATATTTCAATGGCTATGGAGGCTTTACTGAGGATGGAAAAGAATATGTCATTAAATTGACGGATGGTCTTAATACACCGCTGCCATGGATAAATGTTGTTTCAAACAGAAAATTCGGCTTCTTTATCACAGAATCAGGAGCTTCTACTACCTGGTCGGAAAACAGCAGGGAAAACAAGCTGACACCATGGTCCAATGATCCGGTTACCGATACCTCAGGAGAAATATTATATATGAGGGATGAAGATACCGGGGAAATATGGACAATAACACCACAACCCTTAAGGGATGAAAATCAATACATAATTAAGCATGGCTTCGGATATTCCATCTTTGAGCATTCCTGCAAGGGCATTGAGCACGAGCTTGTTGAATTCGTGCCTGTCAACGATACACTGAAAATCTGCATAGTCAGGCTAAAAAATGCAGGCAGCAAAAAAAGGTATTTGTCTGCAACCTACTTTATGAGACCTGTATTGGGTGTAAATGTGCAAGACACATTACAGCACGTATATACAGAATTGCACAACAATGAAACAATAACCATCAGAAATAACTATAACAGCGATTTTCCTGGTAGAATAGCCTTTCTCAACTGCTCTGCGGAAGATACGTATTTTACGGGAGACAGGCGTGAATTCCTTGGTAATGCAGGCAGCATAAAGCACCCTGAAGCGTTAAGGCTTGAAAAGCTGTCCAACGTTACCGGCGCCGGTTATGACCCTTGTGCCTGCATTCAAGCTAAAATAGAAATGAAGCCCAAGGAGCAAAGAGATATTGTTTTTCTGCTGGGAGAAGTAAAAAGCCTTGAAGAAGTTAACCATCTTACCTCTAAATATAAAAACATAAAAGAAGCTTACAAAGCCCTTGAGGAAGTAAAGACTTACTGGGATAAACTACTTGGAAGCATAAAGGTTTCAACTCCTGATAAAACAATGGACCTGATGCTTAACGGATGGTTGTTGTATCAGACGATTTGCTGCAGAATGTGGGCAAGAACGGCTTTTTACCAATCCGGTGGCGCTTATGGCTTCAGGGACCAGCTGCAGGACTCAATGGCTGTATTAAACACAGTACCGGAGCTTGCAAAAAAACAATTGCTATTTCATGCTGCACACCAGTTTCCTGAAGGTGATGTGCTGCACTGGTGGCATCCGGGTACCAATAAAGGTGTAAGGACAAGATTTTCGGATGACCTTTTGTGGCTGCCTTTTGTCCTAATTGAATATTTAAAACTGACTGAGGATTTCAGAATACTGGATGAGGAAGCCCTGTTCATTGAAGGAGACGTGCTTAAAGAGGGAGAAGATGAGAAGTATAGCAGGCCATCGGTATCAGATATAAAATCAACAATTTATGACCATTGCATAAGGGCAATAGAAAAAGCACTGAAATTTGGACATCACGGGATACCGCTTATGGGGTCGGGGGATTGGAATGATGGGATGAATACTGTAGGCAACAAAGGAAAAGGCGAAAGTGTATGGCTTGGCTGGTTCCTATACAGTATATTGAGCAATTTTATCGGAATATGCAGGCAAAAAAATGATGATAATAAAGCTGAACGCTACGAAAACATTGCAAAGGAAATTGCAAAGTCTCTGGAAGAGAACGCCTGGGATGGCAACTGGTACAGGAGGGCATATTTCGATAACGGTTTACCCCTGGGTTCAGCCGAAAATACCGAATGCAAGATTGATTCCCTCGCTCAGACCTGGGCGGTTATATCCCAGGCAGGCAATCCAGATAGGATAAAGGAAGCTCTGAAATCCCTTGAACAATATCTAATAAGAAAGGATGAAGGATTGATTCTGCTCCTTACACCGCCCTTTGACGATGGTGACCTGCGGCCGGGCTACATCAAAGGATATTTGCCGGGAGTCAGGGAAAATGGAGGGCAATACACCCATGCAGCGGTCTGGGTTGTAATGGCGTATGCATTATTAGGTTACGGAGATAAGGCATGGGAACTGTATAATATGTTAAATCCCATAAATCATTCAAATACCACTTATGAGGCTGTAAGGTACAAGGCGGAGCCTTACGTAATGGCGGCAGACATATATGCAGTTCATCCTCATGTAGGGCGCGGAGGCTGGACCTGGTACACAGGAGCTGCCGGGTGGATGTATAATGTAGCATTGCAGTATATATTAGGATTCAATAAGAGAGGCGGCAAGCTGCTTATAAATCCATGCATACCGAGAGAATGGAAAGATTTTTACATAAATTATAATTATAAAAGCACAATATATAACATAGCGGTAAGCAATCCCAACAAAGTGACAAAAGGGGTCAGCCAGTTGAAATTTGATGGAAAAGCGTTACAAGATAATGAAATACTGCTTGTTGATGATGGAGCAGAGCACAATATAGAGGTAATAATGGGTTAAAAGGAGGGCATAATTGTTGCCCTCCATAATTAAAAATTGATTACAGATTGTTAAGGCATAAAACATTCCCTTGAAAAGAAACTACATCTTTACTATAATATAGTTACAACCTACTGGGGGTGGAAAAAATGAGCAATAATTTTGAAGACACCATGAAATTCAAAGTAGAAAAGGAAAAAAAGTATGAAGCTTCTGATATACTTTTATCCGTATACAGCGCACTTAAGGAAAAGGGCTACAACCCCATTTATCAGATTGTCGGGTATATACTGTCAGGTGACCCTACTTACATAACAAGTCATAACAACGCAAGAAGCCTCATAAAAAAACTGGAGAGGGACGAACTTCTGGAAGAATTGGTTAGGGCGTATGTTAACGAGAAATAGATAAACTTCTATGCAGGTGAGATTTATTTGAGCAAAGTTATATTTGCTTTTTTTTCTTTTATAGCATGTATTACAGGATTATTAATCCCGGTATCAGGTGCATATCAATTCAGCCCTGAGTCAGAGCAGGAAGGGCTGAATAATAAAACGGTACTGGTCATAGTGGACTATGCTGATTTCATGGATTTAAAAAACTGTACTTTTGTAAACAAGTTGATGGATGAAAGTTATCTTGCTCTAATAAGCAACAGACAGTCCGGGAAATCAGGACAGGATAAATCAAAGCTTATAATAGGCTCCGGAAAGAGACTGGAAATAGGCAACATAGTTCAGGAGGGCGGAAATTCCGAAAAAGCAAGGGAAGCTTACAGGCTGAACACAGAGAATCCTGCCCGTAAGGAAAATGTTTTATATACTGAAATAGTTGAACTAATAAACCAGAACATTAACAGCGGGTATGTGGGATATATAGGCTATCTGGGCAGCATAGTAAAAGCGGGTAAAGGAAGTACATGCATACTTGGAAATTCTGATACGGACGAACGTAATAGAAGTGCAATACTTATTGCTATGGATGGTTCTGGGATTGTTGATTATGGCGAAGTTGACGGTGTATTGCTTCCGGACAGTGCCTTTCCATATGGCAAAAGAACTGATTATAATAAGCTGGTAGAATTGTACAAGCAGTTTCTGCCGGCTTCTTCTTTTATGGTGATAGACACCGGAGACATGGAGAGACTTGAGACAAAGCGGCAGAAAATCTATGAATGGATGTTCAACGGTTACAAGGAAGATACTCTGAAAAGAATTGATAATTTCATTGAAGAAATATATCGTAACGGCGGATTCAATAACTTAATGATCTTGTCAAGCTACCCGTCCAGAAGCAATTACTTAAAAAATGACAGGCTTACTCCGCTTATAGTTTACAACGGGAAAGGGAAGGGGCTGCTGCATTCTGACAGTACCAGACGTAACGGAATAGTGCTGAATACTGATCTGGCAGATTACATACTTGAGTGTACGGGATTTAACAATCAGAGTGTCATATCAGAAGTATATGAAGATAATCCCCTGGAATTCCTGATAAACATTAATGCAAACATAGTGGGTGTGTCTGTTCTAAGGTTTCCGGTCCTAACTTTCTATGCCATATTTGTAATAGTATCTCTTGTATTTCTGCTTATTGTGCTGTTATATTCCAGACAAAAAAGGAACTATACTGCCATTAGGGGCGCAAGAATATTGTCATATTGTAATTTGATCATACCTTTTGTATTTTTGTATATGCCTTTATTAGGGATTTTTAATGTGTACCGGTTTATAGCCGCCGCTTTTCTTCAAGCTGTACTCATTGCACTAATGTTAGATTTGCTGATATATGACGGGATAAAGAAGATAATTGTATTGACGCTTTTTTTAGTAATAGGTATGTCTGTAGATATAAGCTCCGGCAGCCTGCTAATCAAGCAATCTGTGCTCGGATATGACCCTATTATTGGAGCGAGATTTTACGGAATTGGAAACGAGTATGCAGGAATATTCATAGGCAGTTCTTTGTTACTGTTGGGAAGTTTCCTTGAAATTGTCTCAGGAGCTCCTAAAAAAATATTTATAGTTTTATTCATGCTATTTTGCACTTTGATGCTTGGTTTTACAACCCTAGGGGCAAATTTTGGCGGTGCTTTGGCAGGCTTGACCGGTTATCTACTTGCATATTTTCTTACTTATGATATAGAATTTAATAGAAAGAATATTATGAATGCAGCAATTATAGCCGTGGCCTTTGCATTCAGCATGGCTGCGGCAGATTTGACGGGAATAACCAGCAAGTCGCATGTGGGAATCATTATTACAGATACGGGTGAGAACGGCTTCAGGGTTATAATATCAACAGTCCGCAGAAAAATTGCCATGAACCTTAGGCTAATAAAATCTACTATATGGACAAAGGTATTGGTTTGCATAATACTGGCTATTGTATTCACATTTATAAAACCATTGAGGCTGACGGGTAAAGTATACAAAAGATATAAATATGTAAAGAATGCTTGGATAGCAGTTTCTGCGGCAAGTATAGCAGGATTTTTTGCAAATGATTCAGGTATAGTATTGGCGGCAACCGCAATGATATATGTAGGATTTACATTGCTGCCTGTCTGTATTGATTTAAAAGGGGATTAAGAATTATTATGGATTACAGGGAATTGGGGAAAACAGGCTTGAAGGTATCGAGGTTATGCTTTGGCGGTTTGACAGTTGGGCCGCTGCAGGCAAAATTGGAACTGGAAGCCGGAGCTGGTGTTATAAGAAAAGCTTTTGATATGGGAGTCAATTTTATTGACACGGCAGAATTATACGGTACATACAATTATATAAGAGAGGCTTCAAAAGGAATAAGAAAAAAAATCATAATATCAACCAAATGTTATGCCTATGCAAAGGAAGGCGCTGAAGAGAGTCTTTTTAAGGCATTAAGGGAATTGAATACTGATTATATTGATATTTTCTCGCTTCATGAACAGGAAAGCGAGCTTACTTTAAAAGGCCATGAAGAAGCAATTGAATACTTTATAAAGGCCAAAGAAAAGGGATATATGCGGAGCTTCGGGATTTCCACCCACGCAATTGCAGCCGTTAAAGCTGCTTTAAAACATAATGAGATAGAAGTAATACACCCAATTGTGAACAAGAAGGGTTTGGGGATTATTGACGGAAATATTGATGAAATGCTTGAAGCAATTTCAGAAGCAAATAAAGCCGGTAAAGGGATATATTCCATGAAACCCCTGGGAGGAGGAAACCTGATAAGTGACAGCAGTGCTTGCTTCGATTTTGTTCTGAGAAACCCGGATATACATTCGGTAGCAGTGGGTATGCAAAGCCTTGAAGAAGTAATAAGCAATATCTGTACCTTTGAAAACAGGGAAGTACCGGAGGATATAAAGCTCAAGCTTATGAAAAAACAACGCAGGCTGATAGTTGATTTTTGGTGCATCGGCTGTGGTTCCTGTGAAAGAAAATGCAGTCACAATGCAATATCGGTAATAGAAGGAAAAGCTGTAGTAAACAGGGAGAAATGCGTGTTATGCGGTTATTGCAGCAGCTGTTGTCCAGAGTTCTGTCTGAAAATAATATAATTAATTACAAAGGAGCTAAACTATGCGAATAATGGGTTTGGATGTCGGAGATGCTACTATAGGCGTAGCTGTGAGCGATGAACTTGGCCTTGTGGCTCATGGCATTACCACAATTAAAAGAAAAAGCCTAAATTATGATATCGATAGTTTAAAAAATATAATTTGTGAGAAAGATATAAAAAGGATAATCGTCGGACTGCCCAAAAATATGAATAACACTATAGGACCGAGAGGAGAAAAGACTATAGAGTTCGCAAACCTTTTGAAAGAAAAATTCAGCGAGCAGGAAATAGTCATGTGGGATGAAAGGTTAACGACCTGTGCTGCAGAAAGAACACTTCTTGAAGCAGATGTAAAAAGAAAAAACAGGAAAAAGGTAATTGACAAGTTGGCTGCAGTGCTTATATTGCAGGGCTACCTGGACATGATGAACAGGTGATTGCATGGTTCTGGCTATCTAATTAAGGGCTATCGTTCATATTGACACTTATTTGTCAGTAGGATAAAATAGCTTTATCTAGAATGAATTTGAGGTGATTATATTAATGAGTGAAGAAATGGACTTAATCCTGCTGTATGATGAGGACGGTAATGAAACCGAATTCGAGGTAGTAGCTACTCTGGAAGTTGAAGAAAATGAATATGCAATATTACTTCCGAGAGATGATGAAAGAGACCCTGATGCAGAAGAAGTCGATGAAGCTTATGTTTTAAGGATTGAACAGGATGAAAATGGAGAAGATATCTTAATAGGTATAGATGATGAAGAAGAACTCAACATGGTAATTGATGCATATGAAGAATTGGTAAAGGAAGAGTCAAATTAAAAAGATAACCGCTAAGCCGGTAATAGATTTGTGTTGTTTATTTCAAGTCTATTATCGGCTTTTGCTATATAAAGATGCGAGCTAAAGAGCTTTTTTTTGCAAAAAATATTGCAAATTGGACAAGTGGGTAACATTTTTGTACTGGCATAAATATTATTATATTAGGAACAAAGGATGATGACATGATTCCCAAATTATATTTTGAAGGGAGGGTTATTATGAGCTATCAAGATGCAGATACAAGCAAATATGCAGAAGTTGAAAAGGAAATTGACGTTGAGAAGGAATTTGAAAAGGAAGAGCAAAAAAATACGCAAAAGCAGTTTAACAAGCAGATAAACTACAATCCTTTTACACAAAAAGTTGTTGTGAAGCAGATGCAAGGGCTGAAGGCCGAGAATGAATCCGAAAGCGAGGCAGAAGCAGAAGCAGAATCAAAAGCCAAAGCAAAAGCAGCCGAAGAAGAAAAAAAGAAATATTAGGGAAAGGAAAATTAGCAAAAAAAATAAAGGAGGGTTGAATAATGATGGATATCAAAGACAACAATGTAAATTTTGATATAGAAAAAGAAAAGGAAAAAGACATAGAAATCGAAAAAGAATTTGAAAAGGATAGTCAATTTAGCAGGCAGAAACAATTTAATAAACAGATTAATTACAATTGGTTCGACCAAAAGGTCATAGTAAAGCAGATGCAGGGACAGAAAGCCGAGAACGAAGCAGAAAGTGAAGCAGAAGCAGAAGCTAAATCTAAGTCTAAGGCAGAAGCAGAAGTTAAGTAATAGTATTCAACTTATTTGTCTATCTTTATTTGATGGTGGGATTTTGCCCACTATCCTTACATAGAAACAACGAGGGGAGATGAGTTCTTGTGCCGGATGATGATAATAATGAACCAGTTTTATATGAAGAAAGTGAAAATTTTAAGGGAATCATAAGTAAAGGAACCAGCAATAAGCTTCAGCATCAGCAAAGTCTTCAGAATAATAAGCAGGATTTGGATCAAGCTGTGGAACTTGATGTAAAACCTTCACAAGTCAATCTGCAGCGATTAGAAGTAACAATAAACAACAAAATCGAAAACTATTCAGGAAGCATTGCAGGGTCTGTTCTAAGAGAAGCTGATGGACAACAAGTAGCCGAGGCTGCTATTTCTTTATACTTTGGATCGGGTACAGAATTTCCGGTTTATCGTACTATTTCAGATCAAAGCGGGAATTTTTCCATAAATGATTTGCCACCAGGCTTTTACACGATCGTTGCGGTTCTCAATGACATGCAATGCTTATCACGAAACATAAAAGTCCTACCGGGTGCAACCAGTGAACAATCTTTGTCCCTGGTTCAAAGAGTAAGCCGCCCAACAGTCCATAACAGATGGTAATGCAAATTTATATTAAAAAAAATAATGGACCATCTGTATTTGAAGATGGCCCATTGTTGTGCCCCTTTATTATAATCCTTTTGCCTTCCTATACGCTTTAATACCTTCAGCAAGCAAATACATAGCTTTCTTCAGATCATTTTCGTTTAATACATAAGCTAATCTGACCTCAGTTGTTCCAAGGCCGGGAGTTGCATAGAAGCCTGCGCCCGGAGCAACCATTGTAGTTTCTTTATTTATATTGAAATCTGTGAGCATCCATTTTGCAAATTCTTCAGAATTATCAACAGGCAATTTAGCCATCACATAAAAGGCGCCTGCGGGCTTTTCACATACAACACCGGGTATCTCCTTTAATGCGTTGTATACGATGTCCCTTCTCTTCTGGTATTCATGATGAACTTCTTCAAAGTATTTCTTTGATGTATGTATAAGTACTTTTGCACCTATCATTTCAAGTGTAGGAACACAAAGCCTTGCCTGGGCAAATTTCATAACAGCCTTCATAACATCCTTATTCTTTGAGCACAGGCATCCGATTCTTGCACCGCATGCGCTGTATCTCTTTGAAATACTGTCTATTACGATTACCCTGTCTTCAATTCCCTTTATATGCATAAGGCTTGTGTATTTAAGGCCATCATAAACGAATTCCCTGTAAACTTCATCGCCGATAAGGAATAGATCATGCTTCTTAGCAATTTCTCCAAGCATTTCGAGCTCTTGTCTTGTATAAACAGCACCTGTCGGATTACCAGGATTGGAAATTGCAATAGCTCTCGTATGAGGTGTAATAAGCTTTTCGATTTCTTCCTTCTTTGGAAGGTGGAAACCCTCTTCAGGCTTTGTAGTAATGGGCTTTACCTTCATGCCTGACTGTGTTGCAAACCCGTTGTAATTAGCATAGAAGGGTTCCGGAACAAGAACTTCATCTCCGTAATCTCCAATAACGGAATAAGCCATTATTAAAGCTTCGCTGCCGCCGTTTGTGATGATTATTTCGTCTTCAGCGAAATCAATATCCCATTTTTTATAATATTCCCTGAAGGAGTTTATTAAATCGATATCGCCTTGTGATAATGCATATTCCAAAACGGGAGAACTGAATTTTTTGACCTCATCGAAAAACAACTCAGGGGTTTTGATATCCGGCTGTCCTATATTAAGATGATAAACCTTTGTTCCATTCTTTTTTGCAGCCTGTGCAAATGGAACAAGCTTTCTGATTGGTGAAGATGGCATTTCTTCTGCTCTTTTTGATAAACGAATCAACTTAATTACCTCCTAAATAATAGATTTCCATATATATATTAGCACATTGTTGTCAAAAAAAACACATATTTGTGATTTTTGTTGATAATGTCAAGTATATGTGTAAAATCCAGGTAGCATTGATTTCTATAAATTTAATATTCCTCAAAAATTATTTTTTAGCAAACATTCTAGAACTAATTGACAATGGTTATCAATTAGATTATAATAAATTATGTAAAGCCGCTAAAAAAATGGCTTTTGTTTTTAAATCGTTATTGAGAATGGTTCTCAGTATAAGAAGGAGGAAATATCTATGACACTTGATAAAGCACAAAGAGGCAGCAAAATAAGAATAAAGGAAGTATTAAATAAAGCATTGAAATCGCAGGCGATAAGACTTGGAATATATGAGGGTGCAGTGTTCTTATGCAGTGAAAAGCTTCCTGGAGGACCAGTAATACTTCAGAACAGGCAGCAGGAAATTGCAGTAGGTAAAGGCCTTGCTGAAAAAATACAGATAGAGGGGGTTAAACGATGAGCCATTGTCATGAAAGCAGTATAAATATCAATACACTGAGCAAAGGGAAAAAGTTGGTACTTGTTGGAAACCCCAATGTAGGAAAATCAGTGTTTTTTAACAAACTTACCGGCTTATACGTTGATGTTTCCAATTTCCCCGGTACAACAGTAGATATAAGTACCGGAAGCTACAAGGATTATATTGTCATGGACACGCCGGGTGTATATGGAGTTTCATCCTTCAATGAAGAAGAGACTGTAGCAAGAGATGTTATTTTAAATGGGGACATAATACTGAATGTAGTGGATGCTGTACACCTAGACAGGGATTTATTCCTTACAAAACAGCTTATTGATATGGGGAAGCCGATGGTAGTCGCACTTAATATGATGGATGAGGTCGATAGGAACGGAATAGAATTAGACGTCCGTAAGCTGGAAGAGCTTCTGGGAGTACCTGTCGTTTCTACAGCCGCAGCAAAAGGTATTGGAATAGACAGGGTTTTGGGGATGATTGACCATGCCAGAGTAGGAAACCGGAACCCTGAGCTTACTGAAAAAATAAAACAGCTGTTAGTGCATGTAAATAATGAGGCGGAGGCTCTGCTTGTACTGGAAGATGATGCATACATTACCGAAAGCTATAATATAAGCCCGTCGGGCATGCAGGAAGAAATATACCTGAAAAGGCGCAGTGAAGTTGATGAAATAATCAGTAAAGTGCTGAAGGAAAAAGACAGGGGAGCTAGTTTCAGAATACTTCTGGGAAGGTGGATGCTGCGTCCGGCCACAGGGATTCCTATCTTAGCTGTAACGCTTTATATAATGTACAAAATAATTGGTGTTTTCGTTGCAGGCACTATTGTGGACTTTACCGAGGGAACACTTATGAAAGGTATATTCAAGCCCTTTGTCTTATCGACCATTTCGCCTTTTTTAAGTGATAAAAGCTTTATAGGCAATATTCTTATTGGAGAGTTCGGAATTCTAACAATGGTTCCTGTATATATATTCGGATTGCTTTTACCATTAATAATTGGTTTTTATATATTAATGTCCGTTATGGAGGACAGCGGTTATTTGCCAAGAATAGCAGCTCTTGTTGACAGGTCCTTAAGCTTCCTGGGTTTGAACGGGAAGGCGATAATACCCTTGATACTGGGATTCGGTTGTGTAACAATGGCTACTATGACCACGAGAATTCTTGGAACAAAAAGAGAAAAAATAATAGCAACAATACTGTTGGGCCTTGCAATACCATGTTCTGCACAGCTTGGCGTTATAATGGGACTGATTTCCGGATTGGATCCTTATTATGTAATAATCTACGCCGTAGTTATTGTTGCAATATTTATTGCAACAGGTACAATACTTAACAAGTTTATGCCGGGAGAATCTTCCCAGTTGTTGATTGACCTTCCGGCTATCAGAGTGCCGATGCTTTCCAATGTGATGAAAAAAACGCTTCAAAAGACAATAATGTTTTTGAAAGAGGCTGTACCTCTGTTTATTTACGGCTCCATACTGATAAGTATTTTAAAATATACAGGGCTTTTAACAGGGCTGCAGGGCGTATTATCACCCGTGACTGTAAATCTGTTGAAATTACCGCCCGAAACATCTACAGCATTTATAATGGGAATAATCAGGAGGGACTTCGGAGCTGCAGGCTTATCATCAATTTCAATGACACAGGCACAAATTCTTGTTTCATTGATTGTAATGACTCTTTTTGTGCCATGTATTGCAGCTATAATGGTTATTTTCAAGGAAAGAGGAACAAGGGACGCACTGCTTATCTGGCTGGGAAGCTTTGTAGTAGCATTTTTGACAGGGGGGTTGGTTGCATGGCTGGTATAAATAATCTTAGATGCAGCAACTGTGGTTATGAAATTAAAAGTGAGGGCAGATGTCCAAGGTGCGGCACTATTGTAAAGCCTTGCTTGAACTGTAGCGGCAATTGTTCGAAATGCAATGCTGCTCGCAGCAAAAGGTCTTTGAAAGAAAAATCTAGTTGACAAAAACACACAAATGAGAATAGACTGGTAATGTGAAGCATTTTGTAAAATATTGTGAAGGAAGATGAATTACTTGGCGCGCGAGTTTGAATACCTTAAGGAAAAACTAAAAGAAAAAGGTTATAAACTGACTCCGCAAAGAAGGTCAGTTCTGGATATAATTTTGGAGAATGAAGGTAAACACCTAAGCGCTGAAGAGATATATGAGCTTGTAAAAAGCAGATGCCCTGAAATAGGTCTTGCTACCGTATATAGAACGATGCAGATGTTTGACGAAGTGGGATTGGTTTATAAGCATAATTTTGACGACGGCAGGAGCAGATATGAGCTTAACCACCACAACGAAGACCACCAGCATCACCATCTAATTTGTCTTAGCTGCAACAAAGTTATAGAGGTTGAAGAAGACCTGCTTGAACAGCTTGAAAACGCCGTTGAGAAAAAATATAATTTTACTATAGAAAATCACAACGTCAAATTTTTCGGTTACTGTGAAAAGTGCAGAGTATAGCTTATGGTATTGCAGAAAAATGCAATACCTTTTTGTTTAGCACTGCGATTTATACCTAGGGAATTATGGGCATAATTATATTAGAACTGCTGTGACTTTGTATTACAGTCATGTACATAAAGGAACAAGTGATAATATTGAACGTTTTGTGTGAAAAGTATGCAGCTATTGTACTTTTCAGGCATGGAAAAATAAAGTATAATATTTTATGTTATTGCGGACGGAAAAAAAGATTGAAAGGACTGATGTAAAAATTGGCAAAAAGCAATAAAGCGAAACTAAAGTTAATTCCTCTCGGCGGACTGCATGAGATCGGAAAAAACATGACAGCGGTCGAGTATAAGGATACTATAGTTGTAATAGACTGCGGACTTATGTTCCCTGATGAGGAGATGTTGGGAATCGACCTTGTAATTCCCGATATTACGTATTTGATAAAAAACAAAGAAAAGGTAAAGGCAATATTATTGACCCACGGTCATGAGGACCACATAGGGGCGCTGCCTTATATACTGCCTCAGATTAATGTTCCCGTATATGGAACAAAACTTACATTGGGCTTGGTGGAGAATAAGCTCAGAGAGTTCGGGCTGCTATCAATAGTTGATTTAAGGACTATAAAGCCAAAAGATACTGTAAAGATTGGAGATTTTGAAGCAGAATTTATAAAAACCAGCCATAGTATAGCAGATTCAGTTGCAATAGCCATACATACACCTGTAGGTGTAATTGTTCATTCCGGTGACTTCAAAGTGGACTATCAGCCTATAGACGGTGAAATAATGGACCTGCACAGATTTGCGGAGCTCGGAAAGCAAGGTGTGCTGGTGCTGATGGCTGACAGTACAAACGTTGAACGTCCGGGATATACTATGTCTGAAAGCACTGTAGGAGCTACCTTTATGGAGCTTTTCAGAAACGCTTCCGGAAGGGTTATATTAGCTACATTTGCTTCAAATATTCACAGAATACAACAAGCCATAAATGCAGCCGTCATGTACAACAGAAAGGTTACAGTAGTGGGAAGAAGTATGGTGAACGTTATCGGCGTCGCATGTGACTTAGGCTATTTAAGCGTGCCGGAAGGCGTAATGATAGATGTTGAACAGATAGACAAGTATCCGAACGATAGAATTATGATACTTACTACAGGAAGCCAGGGCGAACCGATGTCTGCACTGGCCAGAATGTCCACCTCAGAACACAGGAAGGTAAATATAATACCTGGCGACAGAGTTGTAATATCAGCAACTCCTATACCCGGAAACGAAAAGCTTGTATCCCGCGTTATCAATCAGCTGTTTAAAAAAGGCGCCGATGTAATATACGAATCCCTTGCTGACATACATGTATCAGGCCACGCCTGCCAGGAAGAACTGAAGCTTCTTCAGGCTTTGGTAAAACCGAAGTTCTTTGTACCTGTACACGGCGAATACCGTCACCTGACGCAGCATGCGCAGCTGGCAGCAAAATTGGGTGTTAGTAAAGAGAACATATTCATCGCAGATAATGGTTCTGTGCTTGAATTTACTAAGGATTCAGGAAGAATGGCCGGTACTGTTATAGCAGGTAAGGTTCTCGTCGACGGACTTGGTGTTGGCGATGTTGGAAACATTGTTTTAAGGGATAGAAAACACCTGTCACAGGATGGCTTGATAGTAATTGTTGTTACCATCAGCAAGGAGACGGGACAGGTGGTTGCAGGCCCCGATATTATTTCCAGGGGCTTCGTATATGTAAGAGAATCAGAGGACCTCATGGATGATGCCAAGAACATAATCAGGGATGCACTTGCAAAATGTGAAGAAAAGCAGATTACTGAATGGGGGACAATAAAATCACAGGTGAAGGATAGTCTTAAAGAATTCATATATGAAAAGACTAAGAGAAACCCGATGATACTCCCAATAATCATGGAAATATAAAGATAAGGCAATAGGTTATAGGCATTAGGCGATAGGATTAAGCAGGGCTTCGAAGTATTTTCCAGACTCATTGCCCATTGCCAAGTGCCCATAGCCGATGAGTAACGATATCTTTGTTATTTTGTTGTATGACAATCATATTTGAACTGCTACTAGAAAGGATGTTTTTTATTCTTGAATAAAAGCTCGGAGGTATCGAACCTCCTCGCTTTTGACTGATTCTACTTTGGTAGAATGTCCACATATTTATAACACAAGGGGGCTCTAAATGTCAGATAAGATGTTTGTAGTTGTAAACCCAGTTTCGGCAAACAAAACAACAAAAAAAGAATGGCCGGAGTTTGAAAAGAAGTTAAAAGAATCAGGTTACAGCTTTGATATTGCATTTACTGAATATCCCGAGCATGCTACAGAACTGACCCGAAAAGCAATAAATCAGGGCTACAGGACTATAATGTCGGTTGGCGGGGACGGAACAATGAACGAAGTTCTGAACGGATTCTTTGACGAAAATGGAATCAGTGCAGAAGATGCAAGACTTGTAGTATTTTCAAGAGGGACAGGCTGTGACTTTATAAAATCCCTTGGAATTAAAAAAGGAATTGAGGATCTGCTTGGGGTTCTGGAAAGAAACAGCTGCAAAAAACTTGATGTTGGCCGTATAAAGTTCGTAGGCCGCAATGGAAGCCTCAAGACGAGGTACTTCCTTAATGTAGCTGATATAGGCATTGGCGCGGAGACAGCAAACCGGGTAAACATGCATTCAAAAATTCTCAGAGGTTTTCTTTCATTTTTAATAGGAGCTGTAGCGACAATCGTTCTTTACAGGAACAAACCGTTTAATATATTAATTGACGATAATATGGTACTCACAGGAAGAATGAACAGTGTCATAGTTGCCAACGGAAAATATTTCGGTGGTGGAATGATGGTTGCACCGGAAGCTTCAATGGAGGATGGAGTATTTGATATAATTACCTTCGGAGATTTAGGAAAGCTGGATCTTATTAAAAGCTTCCCTCTTATATACAGCGGCAAACATCTCAGCCATCCGAAAGTGAAATTGCATAAAGGCTCAAAAGTCAAGGTAACCTGCGGGCGCAAGGCACTTCTGGAGATTGATGGTGAACTTCCCGGTTCACCTGATGCAGAATTCGAAATTTTGACAAAAATTTTGAATGTAATTGCATAAGCTACTTGAACAAAAGAGAATATAACTGTATAATGTGTAAGGTGTTATAAAACACCTTATTTTATTTGTTGGAGACGATGTAATGGAAAAATCAGTTAGAGATGATATAAGAAACGTTGCTATAATTGCTCATGTTGACCACGGTAAGACAACACTGGTGGACGGGCTTCTAAGGCAGAGCGGAACCTTCAGAAGCAATGAGAATGTAGTAGAAAGAGTAATGGATTCAAATGACCTTGAAAGAGAGCGCGGCATAACAATACTGGCTAAAAACACAGCTGTTATATATAAAGGAATAAAGATAAACATAGTTGATACTCCTGGACATGCTGACTTCGGCGGTGAAGTTGAACGAGTCCTCAAAATGGTTGATGGTGTCCTGCTTATAGTAGATGCTGCCGAAGGCCCGATGCCTCAGACAAGGTTCGTGCTTAAAAAGGCACTTGAACTTCATTTGAAGCCTATAGTTGTCATCAATAAAATCGACAGACCCGATTCCAGATTGGAAGAGGTCATTGATGAGATAATAGACCTATTCATAGAACTTGGCGCGGATGAAAACCAGCTTGAGTTTCCTATTATATATGCGTCTGCAAAGCAGAGCATTGCCAAATATAAAATAGAAGACGAATCGGAAGATTTGACTCCGCTTTTTGAAACAATTATAAAAAACATAGAACCTCCAAAGGGCTATATTGATGGACCTCTGCAAATACTTGTCACTACTATAGAGTATGATGATTACGTGGGCAGGATAGCAATAGGCCGGGTTGTCCGAGGTAAAATCAGCTATGGACAAAATACAGCCGTATGCAAGAGGGATGGAAGCGTACAAAATGTTAAAATCGGAAGAGTGTATAATTTCATGGGTCTTAAGCGTGCAGAGGTTGATGAGGCTTCTCTTGGTGATATAATTGCAGTTTCCGGCATCGAGGATATAAATATCGGAGAAACGATATGCGATGTTCAGAATCCTGAACCGCTGCCTTTTGTAAACATTGAAGAGCCAACAATATCTATGAGCTTTAGTGTCAATAACAGTCCCTTTGCAGGACGTGAAGGAGAATATGTAACCTCAAGACATTTAAGGGCAAGGCTCTTTAAAGAACTAGAAACAAATGTAGCTATGAGAGTGAAGGAAACAGATTCCCCTGATACCTTTGAAGTAGCCGGCAGGGGAGAGCTTCATTTATCCATACTTATTGAGACCATGAGAAGAGAAGGCTATGAATTCCAGGTTTCCAAACCGAATGTTATATACAAGGAAATAAACGGGAAAAAGCATGAGCCTATGGAGCATCTGATAATCGACATACCGGAAGATTTCATGGGTATTGTAATGGATAAGCTTGGTACAAGAAAAGCCGAAATGATAAATATGAGTACCGGAAACGACGGCTACTTGAGACTTGAGTTCAAAATACCCGCAAGAGGTCTTATAGGTTACAGGTCCCAGTTCCTTACTGATACAAAAGGAAACGGAGTTATGCATCATGTATTCCACGGCTACGAAGAATATAAGGGAGAAGTACCGGAAAGGCAAAGAGGCTCCCTGGTTGCATTTGAATCCGGCGAAACAACAACCTATGGACTGTATAATGCCCAGGAAAGAGGAGATTTGTTTATTGGCGCAGGAGTTTCCGTATATGAGGGAATGATTGTTGGCGAGAATGCAAAATCCGAAGATATTGAAGTAAACGTATGCAAGAAAAAGCATGTGAGCAACATGAGAGCATCCGGTTCTGATGAAGCTTTGAGGCTGACACCGGCAATAGACATGAGCCTTGAACAGTGTCTTGAATTCATAGCTGCTGATGAATTGGTAGAGATTACACCAAAATCAATAAGGCTGAGAAAAAGGATTCTTGACGGCAGTCTCAGGGCAAAAGCAAGCAAGAAAATAGTGCAGTAGTACTGATATGAGGAGGGGTATATCCCTCCTTATTTTGTTGCTCTTATTTAATACTAACTATTATCTTGTCAAAAGATGTAGTACATTATATAATAAATTAGAACATGAGAAAGTGGTGTTGAGATGTGAAGGTCAGGGTTAATGTATTCAGATTCTTTATTTTTTTGTTCATTTTATCCCTGTGTTCAGGCTTTCTGTATTATAATATGGGATTAAAACCGGTAAGCGCTGCCGGCAGTTCAGAAACAAAGGAAATAGTTATACCGAAGGGCAGCAGCCTGAAAGCAGTTTCCAGGATTTTAAAAGATGAAAATGTAATCAAAAACAGTGCAGTTTTTGATTTATACTGCAAAATAAATAAAAAAGCAGATAAAATAAAAGCAGGCAAATATAAAATAGAAAACTCAATGAGTGTTCCTGAAGTAGTTGATACAATTGTGTCGGGAAAAGCTCTTATAGATACTGTAAAGCTTACTATACCGGAAGGCTACAACCTGGAGCAGATTAAAGAAAAAATAAAGGCTCTTGGTGTTGTTAACTCTGACAGTATAGAAGCTGCTCTGGACGCAAACAAATACAAATATGATTTTATTGCAGCTATTCCGGACAGAGGGGATAAGAAGCTGGAAGGCTATCTGTTCCCTGATACCTATGAAATATACAAGGATACAAATGCTGAAGCAATAGTAAATAAGATGCTTGAAAGGTTCAACTCCGTTTTCAGCGAAAAATATATAAACAGGGCAAAGGAATTGAATATGACTGTGGATCAGGTTATCACACTTGCATCAATAATAGAAAGGGAAGCGAAGCTTGATTCAGAGAGAAAAACAATTTCTGCAGTATTTCACAACAGACTGAAAAAAGGCATGATGCTTCAAAGCTGTGCGACAGTGCAATATTTACTTAAAGAGCAGAAGGAAGTGCTGACATATAAGGATCTGGAGATTGAGTCACCCTACAATACGTACAAGCATGCAGGACTTCCTCCGGGACCGATAGCTTCGCCGGGTTTAAAATCCATAGAAGCTGCTCTCTATCCTGAAGATGCGGACTACCTTTATTTTGTTGCAAACAATGACGGCTCTCATGTGTTTTCAAGAACCTACAATGAACATTTGAATGCACAGAATAAAATAAAGAGATAAGTAAAAAATATATATATTTCAATACATGGTCAACCCCATGTATTTTTTGTGAAATTTCGAGGTGATTCAGTGTCGAACATTAATCATGATTATATTCAAAGCTATCTTCTTGGCATATTGCCTGAAAGGGATGGCATACTAAGAGAAATGGAAGAATACGCGGAGGAAAACCATGTACCTATTATTACCCCTGAGGTAGCAGGATTTCTTTCTGTGCTTATCAAGTCAAATCATGTAAAGTCAATTTTGGAAGTGGGTACTGCCATAGGCTATTCTGCAATACTTATGGGGCAATCCGCCGGAGAAGGCTTTTCAATAATAACAATAGAAAGAAATGAAGAAACCGCACAAATTGCAGAGAAATATATAAAACAGGCCGGTTTTTCAGAAAATATCAAAGTTATTACCGGAGACGCCGAAGAAATACTGAAAGCAATAGATGGAAAATTTGATATGATATTTGTGGATGCAGCAAAGGGACAGTATATGGAATTCTTCAAAAACAGCATCGGGAACTTGAAGGTCGGAGGACTTTACATCTGTGACAATGTGTTATTTAGGGGCATGGTTGCAGAAAGAAGCCTTTTAATCAGGAGAAAAATAACAATAGTGAAAAGGCTGAAAAAGTTCCTGAGCTACATATCAGACTGCGATAGTCTCCAGACAACCGTAATACCTATGGGAGACGGTATTTCCATGAGCTGCAAGCTTAAGGAGGTTGAATTCGATGAATAGGCCTGAGCTTTTAGCCCCAGCGGGCAATATGGAAAAGCTTAGAATGGCATTAATATACGGCGCTGATGCAGTGTATATAGGAGGAGAAAAATACGGACTTAGGGCTGCAGCAGGCAATTTCACCCTTGATGAAATAAAGGAAGGCGTTGAATTCGCCCATGGCATAGGCAAAAAAATATATATAACTGTAAATATCATACCCCACAACGAAGATCTCGAAGGCCTTCCCGAATATATTTCAGGGCTCTCCAAGACAGGAGCAGACGCCTTGATCGTATCCGATCCGAGTATTATAATGATTGCCAAGGAAGTAGCTCCCCAAATGGAGCTGCACCTCAGCACCCAGGCAAGCAACACAAATTATAAGAGTGCGGAATTCTGGTATAAGCTAGGAGTAAAGAGGATAGTACTTGCCAGGGAACTCAGCTTTGACGAGATACGCGAAACCATAAAAAAGTCGCCGGAAGGTCTGGAATATGAAGTCTTTGTACACGGGGCAATGTGCATTTCATATTCCGGCAGATGCCTGTTAAGCAATTATATGGTTGGCAGGGATGCCAACAGAGGTGAATGCGCACACCCATGCAGGTATAAATATTACCTTGTGGAGGAAAAGCGTCCTGGACAATATATGCCGGTTCAGGAAGACGAAAGGGGCACCTATATATTCAATTCAAGAGATTTATGCATGCTTCCCCATATACCGGAGCTTTTGAAGTCAGGTGTGAAAAGTCTTAAAATAGAAGGCAGAATGAAGAGTTCGTATTATGTAGCTACAGTGGTAAGAGCATACCGCATGGCTATGGACAGCTTCTTGAGCAATCCGGAAAACTATGTCTTCAAGCAGGAGTGGATGGATGAAGTAAGCAAGGCCAGCCATAGGGAATTCGGCACCGGTTTTTATTTCAGCAAGCCTGACAGCAAAGGGCAGATTTATGATACCAGTGCCTATGTACGGGATTATGCATTTATAGGTATGGTTCTTGACTATGACAGTGCTGCAGAACTTGCAACCGTTGAGCAGAGGAACAAAATGGTCCTCGGCGATGAAATCGAAGTAGTTGGACCCGGGAAGGACATGTTTGTACAAACAATTGAAAAAATGTGGGATGAGACAGGGCAGGAAATAGATTCGGCGCCGCACCCGCAGCAGATTATAAAAATGAAAATGAAGCACCCGGTGCAAAAATACGATATTTTAAGAAGGGAGAGAAAAGATGGTGAGTGAGGCAAGCGGGATTCAAAAACCATTGGTTATCGGAATTGCAGGCGGCACAGGTTCCGGAAAGAGCACCGTTGCAAGAGCTATTTTTGAAAGTATTCCAAGAAAAAATGTAGCGATTATTGAAGAGGATTGTTATTATAAGGATCAAAGTCATTTGCCGCCGGAGGAAAGAGTCAACGTAAACTATGACCATCCCCTGGCATTTGACACTGACCTCCTTATTGAACATGTAATAAAGCTTATTAATGGTCAGCCGGTGGACAAGCCCCAGTATGACTTTACGGTGCATAACAGGAGAAAAGAAACAGTAAGGGTCGAACCCCGGGATATTATAATTCTTGAAGGAATACTCATACTGGACTCCCCAAAGCTCAGAGACCTGATGGATATAAAAATTTTTGTAGACACTGATGCGGACGTAAGAATTATAAGAAGAATAGTGAGGGATATGAGGGAAAGGGGCAGATCTCTTGATTCGGTAATAAACCAGTACCTTAATGTTGTTAAACCGGCTCACAATGAGTTCTGTGAACCGACAAAAAGATACGCCGACATAATAATACCCGAAGGCGGCTATAACAAAGTAGCAATAGATATAATGGTTACCAAGATAAAATCAATTATTGAACAAAAGCAGTAAAGCCTTAGAGGAACTGTTCTTATATGAATAACCTCCCACAATCTGACAATAATAGGATTGTGGGAGGTTTTTGTTTTGTTTGGATTTTTAAAAAGCAAGAATAAAATTGAAGTTGAAGTTGAAACACCGCAGGGCAGGTGGCCATCAAGGAAAAAAAGCTATATCAGCATCCAAAAGAAAAGACTGAAATTCATAGCTGTAGTCTTTATTTTCTTATACCTTGCTTTAGTTTGCAGACTTTTTTACATACAGGTTTATATGGGTAAGGAGTTCAGCAAAAGGGCGGTACAGCAGAGGATGGTCTATATACCCATATCAACAAACAGGGGAGTTATATATGACAGGAACCTGATTCCTCTGACGGACAGGGAGATAAAGAAAGTAGTAATTGCCTATCCCGCATATGTAAATGATGAAAAGGCAGCGGCAGAAGTCATAGCAAAAGCCTGCGGCATTTCCAGGGAAATTGTGGATAAGAAAATGGACGGTTCATTGGATGTAGTTGAGTTCGTATGTGAGAAGGGACAGAACGAATACCTTACGCTAATCGACAGTGGTAGGATCAAAGGTGTCATTTCTGTTGAAAAAAGGCTCAGGTATACTGAAAATAACATTGCCAGGCATGTTGTGGGCTACATAAGTAAAACTGACAAAAGAGGACAGATGGGAATAGAAAAAAGCATGAATAACTATCTGGAGGGCAGTGGCAGCGACAGTATAGCCGCAGTGGTAGACAGCGGAAAAAACATTATTCCCGGCCTTGGCTTCAGGAAGGTAGGGGCAAACGCTGACGGATTGAATTACAGTATCAGGCTGACATTAGACTACCATATTCAGAGAATAATAGAAGATGCAATGGACAGAAACGGTATATACGGTTCTATTGTAGTAATGGACGTAAAATCCGGAGATATTCTCGGAATGGTAAGTAAACCGGATTTTGACCAGAGCAATATTGAAAAGTATTTGAAGAGCAGTGGTAATGAGCTAATAAATAAATCCGTATGGCAATTTGATCTTGGTTCCATATTCAAGACCGTTGTTGCAGCTGCAGCTTTTGAAAACAGTGCAATTACCACAGAGGACAAATTCAAATGTGAAGGCTTCATAAGTGTAGGAAACAGCAATATTAAATGCTCAACCTATAAATCCCATGAGAATAAGGAGATGGATATAAAAGAGGCCTTTGCCCTGTCCTGCAACAGTACATTCATACAGGTCGGAATGAGAGTAGGTGCTGGGAGCATTTTGGAAATGGCTAAGAAATTCGGTTTTGGGCAAAAGCTTTGCTTTACTATTCCTGAGGAAAAACCGGGATATCTGCCTGCACTCCAGGAGGATGGCATAGGTAATATAGCTATCGGGCAAGGAAAAATACAAGTAACTCCTCTCCAAGTTACTTCAATGATGGCGACAATAGCCAACAATGGAATAAAGAATGACCCTCAGCTTGTCAGCGAATTAGTAACTGACAAAGGGATAGCAGTCAGAAAACTTGAAAGGTCAAGGCCCGAAATAGTACTGACGCCCAAAACTGCAAGGCTTCTTAAAGACATGCTTCATGAGGTTACTCTAACAGGTACCGGAAAGCAGGCGAACATGGATGAGTATGGGGGAAGCTGCGGAAAAACAAGCTCAGCAGAAACAGGAATTAACGAAGGGAATGTTGTTCACGGGTGGTTTGCAGGTTTTCTCCCGTATGAAAAGCCAAAGTATGCAATAACAGTCTTTGTTTATAACGGGCAATCTGGAGGCAAATCAGCTGCACCAATTTTTAAGGAGGTAGCTACCGAAATTATGAAAGAGGTAAAGCGTTAAGATTTTTTAGTTAAAATAATATTTATTCTGTAAACTGACATGCACACTTTCTAAATTAATATCATATTATTTAGAGTGACCAGAAATTTCGTAATTAAAGACATATACCCTGACGTTAAAGTGTTTGAAAGAAGTTCCTAAGAAATTTTTAGCTTGGCGAACTTCTTTGAATTTGGAGGTGTGCTTCAATGTTGCTCTTTTTAACGTCGCTGCTTGTATCCACAATAAAGGATATATGCCTTTTATTTGGATATATTCAGAATGTCAACTCCTTTCCTCAGCCGCTGACAGCAGAGGAAGAGCAGCACTACCTTGAGGAATACAGAAAAGGAAGCGAAGACGCCAAAAATATACTGGTGGAAAGAAACTTAAGACTGGTAGCGCACATAGTAAAAAAGTATGTTAATACCGGCAGAGAAATTGATGATTTAATATCAATAGGTACCATAGGTCTCATAAAAGCCATCATTACTTTTGACGAAGACAAAGGTACAAGGCTGGCAACCTATGCAGCAAGGTGCATAGAGAATGAAATACTGATGACGATAAGAGCCTCAAAAAAAATGAAAACTGAAGTATCCCTACATGACCCCATAGGAGTTGACAAGGAAGGTAATGAAATTTCGCTTATTGATATTCTGGGCAGCGACAGTGATATCATACTGGACGAAGTGGAGCTTAAGATTCAGATTAAAAAGCTTTATCAGAGGATGGAAACTTCATTGAAAAAGAGAGAGCGGCTTGTACTCGAACTGAGGTATGGACTATTAAGCGGGATAAGCAAGACCCAGAGGGAAATTGCAGATATGCTGGGAATCTCAAGATCCTATGTTTCAAGAATTGAAAATAGGGCTATAAGAAAGCTATACAAGGAACTTTACAATGAGAACAGCTAATATTAGAATAAACTTATAGAAATAATGCAATAATTGGTGGGGTACTTATGAAAAAAAGACTGAAGCCGGACTTATACATTAAGACGGTCCATGAACTGGATACCGGAATATTGAGGGAAAAAGGAATAACAGGAATAATCATAGATATAGACAATACTCTTGTTTCTTGGGATACCAAAGAGCCCGACGAGAAAGTCATAAGCCTGGTATGCAAGCTGGCGGGTGAGGGCTTCAAAATATGCATATTATCAAACAATACAAGAAGAAGAGTAGAGGAGTTCAATAAATGCCTCAAGCTTCCGGCTATACACAAGGCTGTAAAACCCAGCAAAGGTGCATTCAGAAGGGCAATGCGGCTTCTGGATACTGATAATGACAGCACTGCTGTTATTGGAGACCAGCTTTTCACCGACGTATATGGGGGTAACAGGTTAGGCCTTTTCACAATACTTGTACCGCCAATAAGCGACAAGGAATTTATCTGGACCAGGTTTGTCAGAATAGTTGAAAAGTCAGTCCTGAGAAGGCAAATCCCAGGATATGACAAAACCGGATTCATGTCGAAATAAGATAATTTCTATCATATAAAAGTTTCTAAAATCCTGCATTTTATTGCAGGATTTTTTTATTTCATTGTAGAAATATATCCTTCACGAAAATTATTAATAGGGGGATAAAGATGTTGAGAAGGATTAATAACAAAAAAGGGTTTACCATTATAGAGATAATGGTAGTTATCGCTCTTATAGGCATTCTGGCAGCCGTATTGGTGCCTAAATTCGGAGCTGTGAAGGATAGGGCAAAGGATACAGGAGTGCTGACAAATGCAAAAATGGCTGAGGCCTATGTAGCCTCAATAATTAATGATTGGACTGCCGATAATGCTGTAGGCGCTACTGCAGGAACCGGCGATATGATTGAAGCTATTAATACATATTTTGGTGAGAAAGATAATCAACTGACAAACCCATATACAGGGGCAACAGCCGGCGCCATAGTTGTCGAATCCGGCTCAGCTTATAAGACCGGCGGTGATCCTGGTGTAATATACGTGGAAATTAATGCAGATAAGGCCAATGATACTTTATCAGTGCTTATAAACGGTTTTAATGGTAAGAGTGATGAAATTAAAAGCACTGAAAGAACAGTAACAAGATAAGTTAATACACAAAAAAGGAGCTGTCGCACTAGCGATTGAAAAATCGCTGGTGCACAGCTCCCTTTTTACATGTTTTACGAAAATTATCAAGGTATTTGTAAATCAA
>JBLNDG010000242.1:0-18046 GCA_050261415.1 Caulobacteraceae bacterium
AGAGAATCATTGACTAATAACGGGGTGCTTTTTGTCGGAAGCACGGAACAGATAATCCTTTCACAGAGGTACAAGCTTGAGCCGGTGAAGACTTTTTTCTACAAAAGAAGTGTGTAAGATAAAAAGCCCATTCGGGCTTTTTTGTTTTCAAAAATGAAAAAACGCAGTATTTTCTGCGCTGCAACGGGATTCATGGTGCCTTGGGGCGGAATCGAACCACCGACACGAGGATTTTCAGTCCTCTGCTCTACCAACTGAGCTACCAAGGCATATATGGTGGGCCTTCAGGGACTCGAACCCCGGACCAACCGGTTATGAGCCGGTTGCTCTAACCAACTGAGCTAAAGGCCCAATTACGACAACGAAAATAATTTTATAATATTTTTGACATTTTGTCAACCACTCGTTTTAAAATTTATTTATGAAAAAACCACAAAACGGGATATGGTTCAGGCTTCCGTGGTTTATTTAATTTAAATGCAATAAAACTATGTGACTTAAAATATATATTATATATAGTTTATTACATTTGATTGGAGTGAATCTAATGCAGCCGGACCTGATTTGCAAATACTCCTCGGATATAAACCAGAAAGAAGCTGCGATGCTTGACAGTATACTTAAGCATTATGATTTTAATATACTCTCTGTTGAAAAAGTGAGAAGCGCTTATAAGGTATATACCGATAATGGAGTTTTTTGTTTAAAAAGAGTAGGGCACGGCTATAGAAAAGCAAAAAAATGTTTTTATATTATAAAACACCTCCGAGATAAGGGTTTTAACAATGTTGCGGAGTACTACCAAACTCGGGAAAAGAAGATTTTCCTCAAGCTGGATGATGCGGCCTTTTACATTACATACTGGATTGAAGGCCGTGAGGCAAGCTTTCGAATCATAGATGATATTTTGCGGTGTGCCGAGCTGCTCGCCTCCTTTCATAACCATGCCAAAGGTTTTGAAGCGCCAAAACATGTAACAATCAAGTCCGACTATAAGAAATGGAAAAAGCATTTTGAAAAATATTTGAAGCAGATGGAAGCTTTCAAATCCTCCATAGATAAACTTAAACTCAAATCCGAGTTTGATTATATGTATAGGAACTGTGCAGATTACTATTGCAATGAAGCAAGGCTGGCTATCAAGCTATTGAAGCAAAGCAAATATGCCGATTTGAGTGAATACCAGAAAAACGAACTATATGTATGCCATGACAGCTTCTATTATCAAAATATTATAATTAGTGACAGTAAAGAATTATACCTGGTTGACCTGGAATCCTGCCTATATGATATCCCAATGAGCGACCTGGGGAAGTTTATAAGAAGGGTAATGACCAAAGGAAAATACAAGTGGGATTTTGACCTATGCAGAAAAATAATAGAGAGCTACAGTAAAATACGCCCGGTTTCCAAAGAAGAATATGCAATCCTGCTGACAATGCTAATATTCCCGCATAAGTTCTGGAAGCTCGGAAGAAAAAGGTATGTAAAGAATAAAAAATGGAATGAAGAAAAATTCAAGAAAAAACTTAAAAAGATTATCAAATACCGGGAATATAAGAAAGAATTCATAAAATGCTTCATGTCTTTTTATAATCCCGGCTTTGAATTCAGTCCTGATGAGCTGGAGGTTTCTATTAAACACTAAAATTTAACAGAGAATCCCTTTTTCCATTTATTACAGTTTACCATAACTAAAATTTATGTTACTCTGTAGTAAGAGTCGAATCTTCCATAATGGAAGAGCGGGGGACAATAATCTTTGGGGTGAAGCCATTTCCATGGCAGGGTGTACTCTTTTACCTAACCCGTCAACTAACCTCGCAGACTAAAAAGGGAGGTACATATGTCACAATTCAAAAAACTCTTATTTTTTGGTGCAGTACTTGTTTTGTTATTCGGTCTAAGCACAGCCACGGTATATGCAGCTGAAAACAAAACAGTTTCTGTAACCGCGTCAGCCCTGAATCTTCGTAAAGGTCCGTCCACATCAAAAAGTATTGTGGTTACCTTGAAGAAAGGCCTAAAGTTGACTGTTATTGACCAATCCAACGGATGGTACAAAGTGAAAACACCGGCAGGAACCTTAGGGTGGGTAATTGGTACATATGTCACATCAAGTGGCACAACCGCAGCACGGGGAAATGTTACAAGGACATTAACTGCGGCAACTTCAAGTGTTTCATCGGAAGTCATAAGCTTCGCTAAGAAATATCTTGGAGTGAAGTATGTCTGGGGTGGAGAATCACCATCAGGTTTCGACTGTTCGGGATTTGTATACTATGTATTCAAACATTTTGGCTTCGGCATGGAGCGCACAGCGTCAAGCCAGGCAAGCCAAGGCGAAAAAATCGGCAAGTCGGAACTGAAGCCTGGTGATCTTGTATTCTTTGATACCAACGGAGGACATAACAAAATAAACCATGTAGGCATATATATCGGTGGCGGCAAGTTTATTCAATCATCATCGGGAAGCTCTGCTCACAAGGTAGTAATATCAAACCTGACATCCGGATTTTATGCAGACGCTTACATGACAGCAAGGAGACTTATATAGTCTTAAAGTAAAAAACACTGTTCAAATGCTTTAATGAAAAGCATTCCAACAGTGTTTTTTATTCTGCTGTTTTTAAACATAAGAGGACTCACATATTTTATATTTTTTGCACAAAAAAACAGATTTTTCAATCTGCGCATCTTATCATTATTGATGGTCGGGGCGACAGGATTTGAACCTGCGACCTCTTGGTCCCGAACCAAGCGCGCTACCAAGCTGCGCTACGCCCCGTAAAGCTGACAATAATACTATATACTTTAAAACCAGTTATGTCAATATAAAATAAAATAAAATTTACTGGGTTAAAAGGTTAAATTCTTCGTCTTGTCGAATATTTAAAAAAAAATACGAATAAGAGGTATTATGGAGGTGTCTTATGAGACTTTCATTTTTGGGAGCTGCAGAAACCGTAACCGGATCATGTTACCTTTTGAATTTTGATAATATGAAGGTTTTGGTAGATTGCGGCATGTATCAGGGCGGGAGTGAAGCCGATGATTTGAATTTTGAAGAATTCCGCTTCAATCCTGCAGAAATCGATTATCTGCTTCTTACACATGCACATATAGATCACAGTGGAAGAATTCCGCAGCTTGTTAAAAGAGGATTTAAGGGAAAAATAATAACATCCAGACCTACTTGTGAACTTTGTAAAATAATGCTTCCTGACAGTGCTCACATACAAGAGATGGAAACAGAGTGGCAGAACAGGAAAAGGCAAAGAGCGGGAAAGCCGCCTGTTGAAGCTCTGTATACCTTGAAGGATGCAAGTGATTCCCTGAACTTTTTCAAACCGGTTGATTACAATGAAATAGTAGGTTTGAGCCCTTCTGTAAGAATCAGATTCAGGGATGCCGGACACATACTTGGTTCTTCATCAATTGAGATGTGGGTAAATGAAAATTCAAAAGAATTTAAGGTCGTTTTTTCCGGTGACCTTGGAAATATAAACATTCCTATCATGAAGGACCCGACAGTGATAGAGGATGCAGACTATGTAATAGTCGAATCAACTTACGGCAACCGGCTTCATAAGGATACCCAGAACAAGGCATTGGTGCTGCTCGATATAATAAATGACACAGTAGAAAAAGGCGGCAATGTTGTTATACCTTCCTTTGCAATAGAAAGGACACAGGAAATACTGTACATGTTGAATATGCTTAAGGAAGCCAAATTTTCAAAGCTCAGGGACATTCCCGTATATGTCGACAGCCCTCTTGCAATTAATGCTACAAAGATATTTGAAGATTTTTCATCTTATCTTGATGAGGAGGCTCAAAGCTTCATCAGTGCCGGAGATGATCCCTTCAGCTTCCCGAACCTGTTCTTTACACAAACTGCTGATGAATCAAAGGCAATAAATACAAGTGAAGGAAGCAGCATAATCTTATCAGCCAGCGGCATGTGCGAAGCCGGAAGGATAAAGCACCATCTGAAGCATAATCTCTGGAGGAAGGAATCCAGCATAGTTTTTGTAGGCTACCAGGCTAAAAACACCTTGGGCAGAAAAATACTGGACGGCGAAAAAAATGTAAAGATATTCGGCGAGGATATTAGTGTAAACTGCAGTATCTATTCAATAGACGGTTTTTCCGGACACGCCGACCAGAAGGGACTCATGAACTGGCTGTCAAGCTTCACAAAGAAACCGGCAAAAATATTCCTTACCCATGGTGAAGATGACGCTCTGACAGAGTTCTCAAAGCTTATTACAGAGGAGCTGGGCATTGAAAACGAAATTGCCAGACTCGGACAGAATGTAGAACTTACAGCCGGATTCCATACTGTCATACCGATTGAGAGGTATATGTCACACAAGCAAAGCATCAGCAGCACAATCGCGGATGTCAAAGCAAGCTTTGGCAATACAATTGACAGCCTGCAATCATACATGAACAGCAATGATAACATCAAGCTGAACAAGCTGTCTTACATGCTGGAGAAGCTTGAAGATGTAATTTCGGATATTAATAACGAAATTAAAAAAGATTCTAAGTAGTATTACATTTTTATACTCTAGTGTAAAAACCGCGAACTTCAACAAATAATAAACATTGAAGTCCGTGATTTTTGCATATAAGTATGCAAAAATATTTGTGAAACAAAATATTTGAGGCGATCAGGTTTTTTCAAAACCGGGAGTATATATTTTTTTTGAGCCCACAAAATATAAATAGAAGTTGATACAGATATTAACGACATATCCCCGGGAGGCAAAGATCATGCTTAACACGTTCAGAAATGAAGAACTCATAAAAGTGCAAGGCAAAACATACCCTGTTGTCGGTGGAAGGCTCAGGCTTGCCCATAACGAAAACAAGACTTTGTCAATAGAAACCAATGTAATATCCTACAACGAGGATTCCACTGTCGTCCAGGCGCTTGTAAAAACAGAAAAGGGAACCTTTAACGGCTTGGGCAATGCCTCAGTAAAACGGGACAGGGTACTTTCAAATGCAATACTTGAACTGGCAGAAACCAGAGCAATAGCAAGAGCTTTAAGGTTTGCAGGGTATGGAGTTGAATATACAGGCTATGAAGAAGTAGGAGACAATAAGAGTACAACCCCTGATGAGCATGAACATCCCCTGGAAGAGCCAGGAAAAACAGAGGCGGCTGCAGCGACAAAGGCACAGTTGAATACTATTTTTTCTATAGCACGCAGTATGAATATGACCAATGATGAACTTAGGGAGCTTATCCAGGAGAAGACCGGAAAAAGCTTCAGCAAGGACCTTTCAAAAAAAGATGCAAGTCAGATCATCAGTTTTCTTAGGGAGAAGGAGACTGTGCAAAGTCCTGAAAACAAGCTTATGTAAGGAATAAATATATTACCTTTTGCAATACTGGAAGGGTAATATATTTTTTTGACTTTACCTTATAAAAGTTTAACATAATTACCATAACTATGCAGGAATAATAATATTTTTGTAGAATCATAATGGTATTATTTTGCATATCTATACAACATTTCAAATTTCTATTTGCATAATATACAATATTATAAATGTAATTTGCATATATATACGAAGCAGAAAGTGCAGATATATACATGTCATTTTTTCGGTATTTTCTTATATATTTATTTGTATAGACAACAGTTTAACAAAAGGAGGTGTTTACTTTACTTTATTAATGAACCGAATAAATGGGAGGAGGATTGAAATGAAAAAGAAAAGTCTGGCATTGTTATTGATTTGTATTTTTATTGTTTCTATTGGGTTAACAGGGTGTGTAAGCAAGTCCGAACAAACGGCAGCCAGCGCCGGTGACACGATAAAGGTTGGATGGATGGGATCTCTAACCGGTGACCAGGCTGTTTGGGGACAGTGTGAGCTAAATACTGTAAAAATGCTTTTTGAAGAAATCAATGCAAAAGGCGGAGTTCTCGGCAAGAAGCTGGAAGTAATCGGATATGACACCAAAGGTGACCCACAAGAGGCAGTAAATGTTGCTAAGAGACTTACAGGCCAGGATAAGGTCGTAGCAATATTGGGACCCAATGCTAGCGGTAATGCCATTCCTATAGCTCCCGTTCTTGAGCAGGCTAAAGTTCCGGACATAGCTACAGTTGCAACCAATCCAAAGGTTACTGTCCTTGATGGAAAGGTAAAACCCTATAATTTCAGGGTATGCTTCATAGATCCATACCAGGGGGCAGTTGCTGCCGGATATGCGTTTGATGTATTGAAAGCTAAGAATGCCGCTGTATTATATGATGTTGGCGATGACTATTCACAAGGTTTGACACAGTTCTTTGAAGAGTATTTCGTAAAGAAGGGCGGAACAATTGTTGCAAAAGAAGGCTTCAAATCCGGGGATGTTGATTTCAGGCCCCAGCTTTCAAAAATAAAAGCAGCCAACCCGGATGTCATATTTATGCCGTACTTCTTTAAGGAAGTCGCTTTAAGCTCCAATCAGGCAAGAGAGCTTGGAATCACTGCTACACTGATGGGCGGAGACGGTTGGCCGTCAGAACAACTCCTAAGCATGGCAAAAGATGCTGTCAATGATTCATTCTTCGTAAACCATCTTGATTATGACGATCCTGAGGTTCAGGACTTCAAAACCAGATACAAGACAAAATACAGCAAGGACGTTGAACTCAACGGCTACCTTGTGCACGACGCTACACTCATGCTCGTTGATGCTATGCAAAGAGCCGGGGAAGCTAATTCCGAAAAGATAGCGAAAGCTCTTGAAACAACAGATATAAAGGGTATTACCGGCAAGATAAAGATAGGCAAGGATACCCATAATCCCGAAGGTAAAGACGCAGCTATCATAAAGATAGCGGACGGGAAATATGTATTCCAGCAGAAATACTCTGCACAGTAGCATATATTAAAAGCAGTTTATATAGAGCAGAAGGTTTCACCCTTCTGCTCTAAACATATCGAGGAGAGGAATTAGAATGACTCAATTCTTACAACAACTGATAAACGGGCTTTCTATAGGAAGCGTGTATGCCCTGATGGCAGTGGGATACTCCCTTGTTTACAGCATAATGAATTTCAGCAACTTTGCCCACGGCGGGGTAATTATGTTCGGTGCATATTTCGGATACTTCTTCCTGACATTATACCATTTGTCCTTCCCTGTAGCTTTTATCGGGGCGGCAGTATGCACTGCAATACTTGCGGTATTGATTGAAAGGGCTGCATATAAGCCTTTAAGGGAAAGGAAGGCACCCTTCCTGTATTTTATAATATCTGCGATGGGTGCATCAATTTTCCTTGAAAACCTCGTAATAGCAATTCCTTCTATAGGCCCGACCTTCAGGACCTACCCTGAGATATTCTCGAAGCATCCCTTTGAGCTTGGGGAATTGGCTGTTGGAAGGCTTGATACCTTAATGTTCGTCATCTCGGCAATATGCCTTTTATCCTTGATTTATATAATTGACCATACGAAGCTCGGAAAGGCCATACAAGCAACAGCCTACAATGTTAAAGCCAGCACCCTTATGGGTGTGAACACCGACTTCATAATAGTTGTTATTTTCCTTATGGGAGGCTTTCTTGCCGGTATTGCAGGCGTCCTGTTCGGAATGAAGTATACTGTTTATCCTCAAATAGGCAATATAACCATCAAATCCTTCATTGCCGCAGTCTTCGGAGGCCTGGGAAGCCTACCGGGAGCTGTGATCGGTTCGGTCCTGCTTGGGCTTATTGAAACCTTTACATCCGGGTATTTCTCTTCACAGTTCAGGGACCTTATAGCCTTTGCACTTTTGATCACAGTACTAATATTCAGGCCTATGGGACTTATGGGCAAGACTACTGGGGACAAAGCGTAAAGGAGGGCAGCATAAATGGGAAATGAGTATATTAAAGGCATACTTATACTGGCTGGGATAAATCTTATGACTGTGCTCGGACTTTCCCTATTGACAGGCTTCACTGGGCTGTTCTCCTTTGGCCACGCAGGTTTTATGGCAATAGGAGGCTACACTACCGCCATGATGACGGTGAAATTCCACTGGCCTTTCATACCGGCTTTACTGGCGGGTGCTCTGGCGGCTTCAATTGTAAGTGCCTTTATAGGCGGGCTCACATTGAATCTGAAGGGAGATTATTTTTGTATCGCTACCCTGGGTTTCGGCGAGGCAATAAGGCTTATACTTGATAATGTGCAGTATTTCGGCGGTGCAAGAGGCTGGCCCGGAATCCCCGCATATACGAATATATGGAATGTCCTTCTCATAAACCTCCTGGCGGTTATAATACTGGCAAACCTTATCCGCTCCCGCCACGGAAGAAATATGATCGCTATACGGGAAGAAGAGCTTGCCTCACAGATAATAGGAATTAATGTATTCAAATACAAACTGACCTCGCTTATGATAAGTGCTGCATATGCAGGCATAGCCGGAGGCTTGATGGCTCATTACATGACATTCCTTCAGCCTAAAATGTTCAGCCTTGCCAAATCTACAGAGCTTACCATAATTGTCATATTCGGAGGGCTGGGAAGTATTTCAGGAAGCGTCCTGGGAGCCCTGGTTCTTACATCTCTTCCTGAAATACTGAGGGCATTCTCCCAATGGAGACTTGTTTTCTATGGCTTGGCCGTTATATTCATTATGATATCCAGACCGGAGGGACTAATGGGAGGCTATGAGCTTACTCCTTCAAGCATGAAGAAATTGATACGGAGCCTCTCTGCAAAAAGGCAAAGCAAGCTTCAAAGCGCAGGAGGTGGTAAATGATATGAACATACTTAAGCTTAAAGGCCTGACCAAAACCTTCGGCGGGTTGACCGCAGTTGGAGACATCAATTTTAATGTTTTAAAGGACAGCATAACAGGACTTATAGGTCCCAATGGGGCAGGCAAGACTACGATTTTCAACCTTATCACAGGCATATATAAGGTAAGCAGCGGGAGCATTGTTTTTGACGGGAAGGATATAACCAACAAGGAACCATACCTTATAGCGGAGGCAGGTATTACAAGGACCTTCCAGAATATAAGGCTGTTCAAGAAACTGACGGTTTATGAAAATGTGCTGACTGCATGCCATTACAATGCGGAATATTCCATTTTGGATTCAGTACTCAGGCTGCCGAAACTCAGGAAGGAAGAGTGGCTTTTAAAGGAGCAAGCTTCTGAACTCCTTGAGATAATGGGGCTTTCCACAATGAAGGAACTGGTAGCCAATAACCTGCCCTACGGCCTGCAAAGAAGGCTGGAGATCGCCCGTGCTCTCGCGCTGAACCCGAAGCTTCTACTTCTTGATGAACCGGCTGCAGGAATGAACCCTGACGAAACCGAGCAGCTAATGAAGCTGATATCGGAAATAAGGAGCAAATTCAAGCTTACAGTGCTTATAATAGAGCACCATATGGACCTCATAATGGGTGTATGCGAAAACATAATGGTGCTGAATTTCGGGTGTAAGCTTGCGGAAGGAACCCCCAAGGACATCCAGAACAATAAGTCGGTAATTGAAGCATATTTGGGGGTGGAGGGGTAATTATGCTTAATGTAGATAACCTGCATATATACTACGGGGGCATACATGCATTAAAGGGTGTATCCCTGGAGGTAAAGCAGGGTGAAATAGTTACAATCATAGGCTCCAATGGAGCCGGAAAATCCACCCTGCTGAATACTATTTCCGGATTCCTTAAATACAAGGATGGTGAAATATACTACAAGGGCAATAAGCTGTACGGCAGTCCCAGCAAGATTGTAAAGCTCGGAATAAGCCATGTTCCTGAAGGCAGGCTGGTCTTCGCGAATCTGACGGTTCTTGATAACCTGATGATGGGAGCTTACTTAAGGAAGGACAAAAACTCCATTAAGGAGGACCTGGATAAAGTATTTGCTCTTTTCCCCAGGCTTAAGGAAAGGGAGAAACAGGCAGCAGGCACCTTAAGCGGAGGAGAGCAGCAGATGCTTGCCATGGGCAGAGGGCTGATGGGCAGTCCCGAAATAATGCTCCTCGATGAGCCTTCCCTTGGACTGGCACCTCTCCTGGTGCAAACCGTCTTTGACATAATACTTGGTATAAGAAAAATGGGAAAAACAATACTCCTTGTAGAGCAAAACGCATATAAGGCTTTGTCCATTGCCGACAGAGCCTATGTGCTGGAGCAGGGCAGGATAACCATGGAAGGGAAGGCCGGCACAATAGCAGCCAATCCGGGTATTCAGGAAGCATACCTGGGCTCAAAGAAATAATCAAAACCAAATATAGCAGCTAAAGCATGCACCTTCTGTCAAAATCACGGCAGAAGGTGCATTTTTAGTGGACATTCTACCGCAGTAGAATCAGTCAAAAGCGAGGAGGCTCGATGCCTCCGAGCTTTTATTCAAAACCGCCATGCTTAATTTGTCCATATATGTTATAATATGAACAGTAAAATATAATACTGTAAATACAGACTAAATATATATTTGAGGATGATTATATGTCAGAAAGAAAAGCAGCAGTTGCAGTTTCCAATGAAGAACTGATGAAGCAAAAGGAAATAGCTGCAAGAATCAGACAAAACAACGAAATGGAGCAGCTAAAGACAGGCAAGCAAAAGTTTATGCATGTCATTACCTTCGGTTGCCAGCAGAACAATTCCGACTCGGAAAAAATAATGGGCCTGCTGGTGCAAATGGGCTATACCCATATAGATGATAAAGAAAAAGCGGACGTCATTATAATCAATACCTGCTGTGTAAGGGAGAATGCAGAGCTTAAGCTGTACGGCAACATTGGCGACCTGAAGCGCCTCAAACAGGCCAACCCCGGACTCATTATAGGAGTGTGCGGCTGCATGATGCAGCAGGAGCATGCCGTTGAAATGATACGTAAGAAGTACCGGTATGTTGACCTCATATTCGGTACCCATAACTTTTACAAGCTTCCCGAGCTTCTCGAACGTTCAATGAATGAAAAGTATACCCTGATTGATATTATGAACACCGACGGCGTAATAGTGGAAGACTTACCTACACTCAGGGAAGAAAAATTCAAGGCCTGGATTACGATTATGTACGGCTGCAACAATTTTTGCTCATACTGTATAGTACCTTACGTAAGAGGCCGCGAGAGAAGCAGGCTGCCGGAAGATATAATAAGCGAAATAAAGGAGCTTGCCGCAGAAGGCTGCAAGGAAGTAACACTTCTTGGGCAGAATGTTAATTCTTATGGGAAAGACCTCGAACTTGAAGTAGATTTTGCAGACCTCATCAGGATGGTTAATGAAGTATATGGTATAGAGCGCATAAGATTCATGACCTCCCATCCCAAGGATATATCCGACAAGCTTATATATGCCATGAGGGACTGCAGCAAGGTATGCGAGCAGCTTCATATACCATTTCAGGCCGGCAGCAATGAAATTTTGAAAAAAATGAATAGAAAATATACAAAAGAGGAATACCTTAAAAAGGTAAATAAGGCAAAAGAGGAAATACCTGGCTTGGCTCTGAGCACTGATATCATAGTAGGCTTCCCCGGCGAGACAGACAAGGATTTTGAAGAAACCCTCGATGTAGTCCGGGAGGTTGAGTTCGACCAGATATTCATGTTCATATATTCAAAGAGAAGGGGCACCCCCGCAGCAGAAATTGAGGATCCTGTCGGCTATGAGGAGAAGCACCGGAATTTTGAAAAGCTTGTACAGCTTCAGAACAGCATATCCAAGAAGCTTAACGATACGTACATGAATAAGGTAGTAGAGGTTCTTGTAGAAGGCTACAGCAAAAATGACCCGAATAAATACACAGGCAGGACCAGAACCGGAAAGGTTGTCAATTTCGACGGAAAAGACGGTATAATAGGGAAGCTCGTAAATGTTAAAATAAACGAAATACATTCATGGTTCTTGAACGGTAGTATGTTTGACGAGGTGAAGCAGTAATGGCACAGATGACTCCGATGATGCAGCAGTATCTGGAGATAAAGAATCAGCATAAGGACAAAATATTATTTTTCCGGCTTGGAGATTTCTATGAGATGTTTTTTGATGATGCGCTGACCGCATCAAAGGAACTTGAAATAACATTAACCGGAAGGGACTGCGGCCAGGAAGAGAGGGCGCCGATGTGCGGAGTGCCCTATCACGCTGCAGAAACCTATATAGCAAAGCTTATAGAGAAGAATTACAAGGTAGCAATATGCGAGCAGGTTGAGGACCCCGCACTGGCCAAGGGCATAGTTAAAAGGGAAGTTATCAGGATAGTTACCCCGGGTACAATCCTTGACAGCTCCATGCTCGACGAAAGAAACAACAATTACCTTATGAGCCTTTATACAGATAATAAAAATATAGCGATTTCCTATGTTGATTTGTCTACAGGGGAATTCTTCTGCACAAATACCGAGCTTGGAGAAATAAACACAATAAAGAGTGAAATAAACAGGATTAATCCTGCTGAAATAATAGCAAATACAGAGTTTGCAGATATCAAGTCTTTATACCCGGCATATAATACGCTGGATAAGAAGTATTTTGACCAGGGCGACTGCACCAGAAGGCTTAAAAGGCAGTTTGGCGTTTCAAACCTTGAAGGGCTTGGCATAGATAATGAAGGCCTTCTCCGGAGTTCAGGAGCAGCACTTTTGTATTTGGATGAAATTCAAAAGGTCAATCTCTCGAATATTAACTATATTAAAAACTACAGTATCAGCAGCTTTATGATATTGGACCAGAATACAAGGAGAAACCTGGAGCTTTCCGAAACAATAAGGGGAAAGTCCAGAAAGGGCGCTCTGCTTTCTGTAATAGACAAGACCTCGACTGCCATGGGCGGCAGGAAGCTAAAGAGCTGGCTTGAAAAACCCCTGCTCAGCATCACTGATATAAACAACAGGCTGGATGCTGTCGATGAGCTCTTTAATGAATTTCTGAAGAGGGAAGAAATAAAAGAATACCTGAAAAGCATGTATGACATCGAAAGACTTGGCAGCAGGATAGCATTGGGCACCGCCAATGCGAAAGACCTGGTAGCCTTCAAGCATTCAATCAGGAACCTTCCCTATATAAAAAACATGCTCTCGGATAGTACAAGCATACTGCTCAAAGAAATGCTTGATAACCTTGATTTGCTTGAGGATATATATGCCTTGATTGAAAAATCAATACAGGATGATCCGTCTTTTACCTTAAGGGAAGGAAATCTTATCAAGGACGGCTATCTGGAAGAGCTGGACAAGATAAGAAGTGCGTCAGTCAACGGCAAGCAGTGGATTGCGGAGCTTGAGCACCAGGAGAAGGAGAAAACCGGTATCAAGTCCTTAAAAATAGGCTTCAACAAGGTGTTCGGATACTATATCGATATTACGAAGTCGAACATTTCCTCGGTTCCTGACTATTTTATCAGAAAGCAGACCCTTTCCAACTCAGAGAGGTATATAACTCCTGAACTCAAAAAGCTTGAGGATATGGTGCTTGGTGCCGAAGAAAAGCTTATAGAACTCGAGTATCAGACCTTCATAACTATAAGAAGTGAGATTGCAGGGCACATAAAGAGGATACAGAAAACCGCTTCCTACCTGTCCGATTTGGACTGCATCTGTTCTCTTGCCGAAGTATCACAGAAGAACAACTATGTGCGGCCGGTAGTCAACAATGACAGCAGGATCGTTATCACCAACGGCAGGCATCCGGTTGTAGAGAATCAGAATACAGAGTTGAAATTCGTACCCAACGATACGGAGCTTGACTGCGAAGAAAACAGGATGCTTATAATTACTGGCCCCAACATGGCAGGTAAATCAACGTATATGAGGCAGGTAGCACTTATCACCTTAATGGCTCAAATAGGCTGCTTTGTACCTGCTTCAAAAGCCGAAATCGGAGTTGTAGACAGGATATTTACCAGAGTCGGCGCTTCTGACGACCTTGCATCGGGTCAAAGTACATTTATGGTGGAAATGAGCGAGCTTGCAAATATAATAAACAATGCAACAAGCAAAAGCCTGGTTATACTGGACGAAATAGGAAGAGGAACAAGCACCTTCGACGGTTTGAGCATTGCCTGGTCTGTAGTTGAATATATAGCAGACAAAGCGAAGCTTGGAGCAAAGACACTTTTTGCAACCCATTACCACGAGCTTACCGAACTTGAGGACAAGATCGAAGGAGTAAAGAATTACTGTGTAACAGTTGAAGAAAAGGGCAAAGACATCGTTTTCCTGAGGAAGATAGCACGGGGCGGGGCAAATGGAAGTTATGGAATCCATGTTGCCCGGCTTGCAGGCATTCCTGAAGCAGTTTTGGAAAGGTCCTCGGAAATACTGTCAGTGCTTGAAAAATCAGATAAAAACAACCAGACGGAAATAAACGTAAAACACAGGAGAAAAAAGCCGTCTCTTAACGATTTCGAACCAAACCTGTTCAATTACGGCAGTTTCTCACTCATTGACGAGATAAAGGGGCTGGATCTTGGGAACATGACACCGATGCAGGCTCTTAACAAACTGCTTGAACTGCAGGGTAAATCAAAGGAATTGCAAGAATAGCGAGGTATTCAAATATGGGTAGGATAGTTTTGCTCGACGAAGCTACAATAAACAAAATAGCCGCAGGAGAAGTAATAGAAAAGCCCGCTTCCATAGTCAAGGAGCTGGTGGAAAACTCCATTGATGCCGGTGCGACTGCAATCAGCATCGAAATACAGGAAGGCGGTAAAACCTATATAAACGTATCCGATAATGGCTGCGGTATTCTTGAGGAGGATGTGGAGCATGTTTTCTTCAGGCATGCTACCAGTAAGATAAGAAACACAAACGACCTCCAGAGCATAAACACCCTCGGCTTCAGGGGAGAGGCTATGGCAAGCATAGCTGCTGTAGCTGAAGTTGAGCTTAAGACAAAAGCGGAGGAAAACACCTCCGGCAGCCATATACTCATTAAAGGCGGTAAGATAATAGAAAAGGACTCCATAGGTTATCCGGTGGGAACAAGCATTACTGTCCGGAACCTTTTTTTCAATACCCCTGCAAGGCTTAAGTTCCTTAAGAGCGACAATTCAGAACAGGGAGCAATAGTGGACATTGTAGAAAAGCTCGCACTTACAAACACAAGTATATCCTTGAAGCTTACCGTAAACAATAAAGTAGTGCTTCATACACCGGGCAACGGGGACCTGCTGTCCGTAATTCTCTGCATATATGGCAAGAATGCGGCAAAAGCCATGCTGCCCCTTGAACATATAAATGAGCTTGTAAACATTCAGGGCTATATAGGAAAGCCCGAAACAGCCAAGGGCAACTCAACCTACATGACTTTTTCCATAAACGGAAGGTATGTCAAGAACAAGCTTCTCGGAGAAGCTGTCAAGCAGGCGTATAAGACCTTGCTGATGAACAACAGGTATCCTTTTTCAATAATCAATATAGATATAAAATCAGACCTTATAGACGTGAATGTCCACCCGACAAAGCAGGAAATCAAGTTTTCCGACGACAGGGCAATTTTTAACACCCTTTACGTAGCCGTGAAAAACTGCCTGAATACAAACCATTTGGTTTTTGAGACCCTCGGTGATGACAGTGATGATAACAGCAGCCAGCTGTATAATCATGAACCGGCTGTAGCTGCCGCAATATTTGAAAAACCGTCACGCACTGCTTCTTTCTTTGATGTCCCGGGAAATAGCCCAAATAGCCCAAAAAACGACACTAAATATGAACAGGTTTCTTTCAATTCTGCCGAAGATGAAAAACCACAGGTTGAACATTTTAATAAACAGGATATTTATAAGGCAGTTGAAACAAATGCTTCCGAAGCTGTTCCAGGGAATGACGCGCAAATATCCATAAGTATTATCGGACAATTGTTCGACACTTATATACTCGGCCAGCGCGATGATAAGTTTTATCTGATTGACCAGCATGCGGCCCATGAAAGAATCATGTATGAATATATAAAGGAAAAATATAATTCAAGGAGTATTCCTGTACAGCAGCTTCTTATGCCCATAGTTGTAGAGTTGAGCCCTGCAGAAAAAGCACTGTATAACGAAAGCAGCCTTGTTTTCCAGAACCTTGGTTTTGAAATTGAATGGTTCGGAGAAAACACACTGGCTATACGGGCAATACCGATAATAATGGGGGAACCCTGCTCCGGAGAGTTTTTCAACAATATACTGGATTCTCTGAAGGAAACAGGCGCAAGCGTTGAGTCGCCTCTGGAAAGCCTGATCAAAAGCATGGCTTGCAAAAATGCAATAAAAGCAGGAGATTCAATATCTCCTGAAGAGACCAGGGAGCTTATATTGAGGCTTCTGAAGACCAACCAGCCTTTTACCTGTCCTCACGGAAGGCCCACTATTATAACTATGAGCAGGACTGAGTTGGAAAAGAAATTCAAGAGGATTGTCTAATGAGCAATGCAATAGAACCCAAACCAAAAATATGCATACTTGCAGGTCCTACGGCAGTCGGGAAAACAGACCTTTCACTTATGCTTGCAAGGAACCTCTACGGTGAAATAATATCCGCCGATTCTGCCCAGGTGTATAAATACATGGATGTGGGCACGGCAAAGCTTAAGCCTTCAGAAATGCAGGGTATCAAGCACTACATGCTGGACGAGGTTTATCCTAGCGATGATTTTAGTGTTGCTGAGTTTAAAACCAGGGCCGAGGGCTATATAAAGGACATGAATAATAGAGGCAAGCTTCCTGTCATTACCGGAGGCACCGGACTATATATCAACTCACTGCTTAATAACCTTGATTTTACTGAATCCATTTCCGATGAAGCCTTCAGAAAGGAAATGCAGGAGCTGGCAGGCAGCCGTGGAAGTGAATACGTACACAGCCTTCTGGAAAAAGTGGATCCCGCAGCCTTTAGAAAGCTCCACCCCAATGACCTCAGAAGGGTAATACGAGCGCTTGAAGTGTACAGACACACAGGAAAGCCTATTTCTTACTTTCAGGAGGAATCCAGAAAAATTCCTCCAAGGTACGATTATGCATACGTTGCCTTTACCATGGACAGGGAAAAGCTTTATAAAAGGATAGAACAGAGGGTAGACCTGATGTTAAGGGATGGTTTGATAGAAGAGGTGGAAAAGCTTCTCAGTATGGGCTATGATAAAAACCTGACATCCATGCAGGCATTGGGTTACAAGGAGATTGTCGGCTACCTTGAAGGTAAATGCAGTAAAGAGGAAGCAATTTCAATAATAAAAAGGGATACCCGCCACTATGCCAAAAGACAGCTGACCTGGTTCCGGAGGGACAGCCGGATTTTCTGGATAAATGTCGACAATTACTACAACAGGGAAATTTTGTTGGAAAATATTATTAGATATATTGCAGGAAAAATTCCATTGGTATAGAATAAATATCAAGTATTAATATAATAATATAAATATATTAAAATTTGGAAAATTTACTTTAATTTTATTTTGGAGGGGAACAGGGTGAACAAAGTAAATATAAACTTGCAGGATGTATTCCTGAACCAGGTAAGAAAAGAACATATTCAGATAACAATATTCCTTGTAAACGGTTTTCAGCTTAAAGGCATGGTTAGAGGTTTCGACAACTATACCATAGTGCTTGACAATGAAGGGAAGCAGCAGCTTGTATATAAGCATGCGGTATCTACTATAATCCCGATGAAACCGATAAACTTCACTTTTAGTGACACCAAACCACAAGATAATATAGTCAAATAATAAATATGAGCAGAGGCCTCCGGTATCAGCACCGGAGGCTTTATAATGCATAGGAAAGTATAAATTTCCGATGTGGGCCTACGAAACAAGTTCGTTACACCCACAACACCAATGTAATGTTTTCCTATGAGAAAACCTCTAGTGTAGCACTTTCCGTTAAATGCATTTCATAAAAGGCTTCCTTGACCGTTAGAATACTTCAATAGAAGCCTTTTTTATTACTTGTATAAGGCTATACGGCAAAAGCATGAAAGAACAATTTACCATGGAATAATTTACAGCTAAACCTTCAAAAGCCTTTGCAGTAAGCTATTGTCCATAGAGAATAATAAATGTGAGGTCAAAACTATG
>JBLNDG010000243.1:0-3300 GCA_050261415.1 Caulobacteraceae bacterium
ACTTCCTATAAGCTCTGTTGACAAATTGCAGTTCAATTCAAGCAATAATCCTGTAATAAAAAGAGTAATGTCGGCCTACGACAGCATGATAGAGGAATATATAAAAACGCGGCAATAAGTAAGCAAAACGACCATGCCATAGCACGGTCGTTTGTTATTATACTTGCGTAACTAATTGCTATGCTTTGTTAAGAAGTCTTTTGCCCTTCTCGTAAAACTCCTGCATCATAGGCTCCGGCACAAACAAACCTCCTGTAGCCCATGCAATATGGGTCGCATCCTTCATACGGCTTCCCAATTCCTTCTCTGCAATATAGGCTTTACCTGCAGCGCTGCCCAAAAGCATTAGAGGTCCAAGAAGTCCAGGTGTTGCAGAGGGCTCTATCTTTATATCCTCCGAATCCTTCATCATAGCCAACAATTTGTACAACTCTGTGTCTTCAACGGTATATACTCCGCTCAAAAGCTCTCCTATTGTCTTGCCCACAAAGCCGGAAGGCCTGCCTACAGCGAGTCCGTCCGCATCGGTGACATTGTCAAGCCCGAAATCCTGCACAGAAACCCTTTCATTTTCTCCGGTTGCCAAACCCAGAAGCATGCATGGCGAGTGAGTGGGTTCAACAAAGAATACATGCACTAAATCACCGAAGATTTGCTTTAATCCAAAGCATATGCCTCCCGGTGCGCCTCCAACCCCGCAGGGTATATATACAAACAGAGGATGATTCTTATCAACTTTTATACCAAGGCCCTCAAACTGCTTATGCAAACGAAAAGCTGCCACACTGTATCCCAAAAATAGATCCTTTGAGTTCTCATCATCTACAAAGTAGCTGTTTGGGTCTTTAAGCGACAGCTTCCTTCCCTCTTCAACCGCTTTGCTGTAATCGGAGGAATATTCAATGACATTGACCCCCCTGCTCCTTAAAAGATTCTTCTTCCACTCCTTTGCATCAGCAGACATATGTACTGTAACTTTAAAGCCAAGGGCAGATCCCATTATTCCGATACTGAGCCCCAGGTTTCCCGTAGATCCTACTGCCAGTGAGTATCTGCCGAAGAATTCTTTAAACTCTGCCTCGGCAAGCCTTGAATAATTATCGCCCTTTCCGATCTTTCTGCTCTTTAAAGCAAGGTCTTCCGCATGCTTCAATACCTCATATATACCACCTCTGGCCTTTATAGAGCCTGCTACCGGCAGATAATTGTCACACTTCAACATTAAGCTTCCTTCAAAGTCCTTATCATACTTTGATTGGATATCGGCCTTCATGGCAGGGATACTCACCAGCTCGGATTCTATAATCCCGTTTTTCTCACTGGTTTCCGGAAATAGCTTTGCTATCAAGGGTGCAAACCTTTGCAGTCTTTGATCTGCATCCAGCATATCCTCGCGGGTGATTGGAAGCTTTGGCAAAACCCTTTCTGTGCTGTTAAGCTTTTTGTTTAGCCAGAAGCAGGGTTTGTATTCTATAATATCGCCAATTATCGGAAACTCCCCGACCCAATCCTTTCTGCTTTTACCCAGTATAAGACTGTTGTCCACAATATTACCTCCCTTTCACTTTGTTTACTATTCTATTATAACCCAAAGAAAAAAAAATCCGCAACCTGAACAAAATCAGTGTCAAAAGGTCAGCTGCTACATAAAATGGTAATATCACTGCATGTGAGGTGAGTTATTATGCCGCTTTCTACCAGAGAAATATTTGCCCGAATGATAAAGTGCGAGGCAGGTGGCGAAGGCGAAAACGGAATGAAGGCTGTCGCTACTGTAATAATGAATAGAGTCCATGTTCCGACCGGGGAATACCAGAGGGTATGCCAGGGCGACTTGAGAAAGGTCCTTTTCCAAAGAGGCCAGTTCGATTGTGCTTCAACCACACTTGGAGGAGCATATAACCCCCAGAATGTCTATAATATACCTGCAGAAAACATTCATTACAGTATCGCCGATTGGGCTCTATCCGGCAACAAGCACTTGGGCGTCGGCTACTGTCTATGGTATTTCAATCCATTTGCAGCAGTATGCCCCCAGACCTTCCCTAGAAACGGTACGGGGAGATTCGCTAATAAGGTTGGAGAACACTGCTTTTACCTCCCTACAAGGCTCTACTATTTAACTTAGTGCTTCAAATATTGCATTACACATAATTTTTGTATGATTATTAATTGGAAAGGGGATTTTTATGCACAGCAATAGTTTTTACAGTTATAACCAACCTCCTTATACCGGTTCCAAGCAGTACACTCCTGCACCGGAGGGAGGAACCACTTACGGCTACCCCATTACTCCGCAGGCATACCCGACGCAGCAACAAGCTCAACAAATTCAAACACCGCAAATAGGTGCCCAACCTACAGCAGGCCAGCAAATTCCTGTAATGCCCCCATCATACCATGTACCTATAACAGGTGCAGGTCCCGTAGATTTTGACATGCTGCCTTCAACGCCTGTCATGGATGTTGAATTTACTCAGGGATATTTGAGGACACAAATAGGAGCAAGAATCAAGGTAGAATTCCTTATCGGTACTGATATGCTGGTGGATAGGGAAGGTACGCTGGTTAATGTCGGTATTGCATACATCATTATCAGGGAAGTTGATACCGATGATCTGCTGCTTTGTGATATTTACTCCATAAAGTTCGTCAGGTTTTACCAATAGTCAGTCAAGCAGGGTAACAAAAATGAACGAGGCCTCATGCAGATAGGTAAATCAAAGTATCATCTATGCATAGAGGTCTCATTCATTTTGATTTTCGGAATATAGCTTGCTAAACTGCATCGTTCCTTAATCTTGTACCACTGTAATCAGTCTCCAGTACTTCGCTTGCAGCCTTGCAAGAACCAGTCTCTTTTATCACGCCATTTTGAACTAAAAATACCCTGTCAACAATCTGCAATATATTAGGCTTATGTGTTATTATTATTACAGTTTTATCTTCCATATTATCCTTGATAATTGTATTGATTTGCGATTCAGAATCTGCATCACAATTAGAAGTTGCTTCATCGAATACCAATATTTCTGAATTCCTTAAAAAAGCTCTTGCGATAGCTATTTTTTGTTTTTGGCCACTTGAAAGGAGCAATCCATTCCTCCCGGTTTTGCTTTCATATTTCTCGGGCAGTTTTTCAATGAATTCATGCACACAGCACAATTGCGCCGCTTTATATAAATGTGAATCTTCCACATCCGAAAACAGGGTAATATTATTTCTTATTGATGTATTAAACAAATATGTATCTTGGTCTACAAAAGAAATTAATTTTCTATATTCGCGTGACTTTATTGA
>JBLNDG010000244.1:0-4528 GCA_050261415.1 Caulobacteraceae bacterium
TTCCTTTGGATTTTCATCATATGGCGGGAAGTGCTTCCAAAGGTTGATTGCAGGTGTATCAAGCTTTTTGCCTGCTAATAGAGCTTCTATTCTTTCTATTGGTTTCATTCATAATTCCTCCACTTCGTTAATAAACATAAAAGAATAGTCCCGGTACTATTTTTTACTATTGGTAACAATTGTTTTACCTATATTATATATATAATATTCCTGATTGCATATAAAGTCAAGAACTGTCTTTATATAAACGTATTTTCATTGCAGCCATCTTATGTATTGCAAAGATATTGTTGGTAACATAAAATCAATCAACTAAAAGCTCGGAGGCATCGAGCCTCCTCGCTTTTGACTGATTCTACTTTGGCAGAATGTCCACTAATAAACAAAAAAACTGTCTAAGTTAACATAATAACCTAGACAGTTTTATCTATGTTTTTTGAAGCTTTGATCAGCCTCTATTTATCAAGCATGATGTTGATTATTTCCACATCAGTACTTTCCATACCCCTTTTACCTACTCTGCCGAAGCTTTCGATAGTGGCCTCAACTCCATCTTTAACTAGGCCTTCTCCGCCTTTAAATACCCTACCTTGGGAACTGAGCTGATAGCCGAGAATTGCTGCTTCTACGGCAGTAGCAATCTTTGCTGCACAGGATGGCTTAGCTCCATCGCATACAATGCCGCCTACATTGGCAATAGTATTTACAATTGTTCTTGAAATCTCCTCATAGCTTCCGCCATGCAGGTAGGTTATACCGGCACCGCTTCCTGCTGCAGCACTTACAGCGCCACAATATGCGGATAGCTTACCTATTAAAGCCTTCTGGTGTATTGATGTAAGGTTGCTTATGATCAATGCCCTTAAGAGTTTATCTTCGCTAACCTTCAATTCCTTAGCATATTCAATGACTGGAAGGGAAGCAGTAATCCCCTGGTTTCCGCTGCCTGAGTTAATAACAACAGGAAGAGAACAACCGCTCATTCTGGCATCGCTTCCAGCAGCAGCTTTAGCCCTTGCCCTGATCTTAACATCGTCTCCGTAACACTTCATAAGTGTTTTGCCTACGCTAACACCATAGTTGTTCTTCAAGCCTTCTTCTGAAATAGCTGTATTCATCTGAATTTGATTTTTGAGTATGTCACGAACCTCGTCCAGATTTACAGTATCAGCAAATTCAATAATGTCCTTTATAGTAAGGAGTGATCTGTCTCCGGCTTCTTCCGGATCATTGTGGTCTCCTGCTTTGTTTTCGAAGAGAACCTTTCCGTTTTTAACAATTTTAGTTATGTTGGTATGTGCATTTTCAATGCATACTTCTGCAGACTCATTACCTGAATAAACCTTTGCCTCTATATAAAGATTTTCAACTCCCTGAAGGTGATATACATCGCAGTATTTTTCCTTAATTAATCTTCTGATTTCCTCATGCTGCTCATCCTTAACGCTTTCCAATACCTGAAGACCTCTGTCTGAATCTCCTCCGACTACCCCTGCAATAGCAGCTGCTGCAATACCTATAAGGCCGCCTGTATTTGGTACGACGACGCCCTTAACATTCTTTACAATATTTCCACTGCATCCGACTTCCATTCTCTCTGGTTGTTTGCCCAAAACCGCCTTTGCTTTAGCTGTTGCATAAGCAATTGCTATGGGCTCGGTACAACCAAGAGCTTCAATTAATTCGCTTTTCAAAATTAAAATGTAATTATCATACATTTCCTTAGTAAGCATTAATTTCACCACTCGCTTTCTTTTAATACTAAATTAAAATATTTATATTGACTGCTATTATTGTTGAATACAAACAGCGCAGTTGGTAAGTATCAGTTAATCTAGTAGACTTTTATGTACTGCCATTTCCGTCTTCTATATCTTACTATCAAAAGGATGCTTCTTAAGAATATATCTAGAAATACTGTAAAAATTACAGCGGAAATCCCGTATCCCATTCTGTATACAAGCAGATAACATCCAAGTACTCTGAACAACCAAATCCCAACCAGGGTAAATATCATCGGGACCCTCGTGTCCCCTGCTCCCTGTAATGCGGGAGTAATGATAAGAGTTATAGCCGTAAATGGTTCATACAGTACTGTAACCCTCAGAATGTATATGATATTTGCCTTAACAACCGCATCCTTTGTAAATATATCAGCGATTGCCGGTGCAAATATAAAGTTAATTATGCCGATAGAAACCATAAATATAGTTCCTACAAGCAAGGAGCCCATCCCATATCTGTAAGCCTCTTCATTTTCCTTAGCCCCAAGGCTTGTCCCAATCAATGCCGCTGCCGCCCCTCCTATCCCTATACCGGGGATATAGGCAAAAGATTCCAAGGTTCCTGATACGATATAGGCTGCATAAACCTTTGTTCCTAAAGCGATTATATAGCTGTAATATACAAGCTGCCCGACTCTCATGAAAAGTCTTTCAGTTGCCACAGGGATTCCAATTTTTGTTATATTCATCATTATAATTTTATCAAATTTGAAGATATTTCCATAGTTAATTTTAATCTTGCTATCCGCTGAACTTGTTTTCCTCATCAGCAAAATAACTCCTACCAATCTGGAAAAGGAAGTTGCGATACCGGCGCCTATAATCCCCATACCGGGGATATTAAAGATACCGAAAATAAGTATGGGATCCAGGACTATATTAACTATGTTGCTGACAACTGCTATTTTCATTGTGGATTTTGTATCCTTGGCACCCCTTAGTGAGCTTGAAATCATTATTGTCATACTTAGGAGCACCGAAGGCCCTGCTACAACCAAAAAGTACGGCGATGCCGCACTGAGCAAGCTTGCATCCAAGCCTAAAAGCATTAATATTTGTTTATAGAATACCAGGTTTATTACCCCAATTACCAAGCCCAATGCTACAGACAAAATATAAGCTTGTTGCGCAGATTCCGAAGCATTCTCATTTTCCCCTGCACCTAAATGTCTGGATACCATTGCAGTAGTTCCTACTCCAATAGCATAGAAAACAGACATATATATATTCATTATCAGATTTGTTATCCCTACCCCTGCAATCTCCTCAGTACCCAGCTTACTGACAAAATAATTGTCAAAGAGACCCATGGAAACCTGCAAAAGGTTCTCCAATATAAGGGGATAGGACAATAATATTATATTTTTAAGCACTTTCTTATTAATCATGCCTCACCTATATATTGTGAAATACGTCATAGAAGCCCAACAAACGCTATGTTTTTTTAAATAGGGCATAAACCTTATATTTTCTAACAGTTGTGCGGATCAATGTGAACCCTTACCTCAAATATTTTATCAACTGCCTTAAAAACATTGCTTCTGGTAACATCACCTATTTCATGAGCCTTATCCAGGCTTATGTTTTTATCTACACATATATCCAAATCTACTAAATAAAAAGGACCGCTCTGCCTTACCCGAATATCATGAGTATCCTCAACTCCGGGCGTATTTAATACAGCTTCTTTAATCATATTAACCTTGTTTTTGTCCGGAGATTTGTCCATAATCTGGTTGACCGCGTCTTTAACTATGCCATAGCCCATATTTAATATAAACAGAGCAACTATTGCACCGGCTATCGGATCCATTACGGGATAGCCTAAAATAGCTCCGCCTATACCAATAAAGGTTGCTATCGATGAGAAAGCATCTGACCTGTGATCCAAAGCATTAGCTATAGTTGACGGGCTGTTAATCCTCTTGCCGGCCCTATAGGTAACTCTGTACATGCCTTCTTTGACAACTATTGAGACTACTGCTGCGATTAAGGCGATAATCCCTGGAGCCTGTACAGAACCAGCGGATATTGAATGGTAAGCAGTTCTTATTATTTGAATACCTGCTGCTATAAGCATTAAACCTACAATTGAAGTTGATATGGCTTCTGCTTTTCCATGACCAAACGGATGTTCCTCATCAGCAGGTTTTTTAGCAATTTTTAAACTTACATATACTACAGCAGAGGCAATAATATCCGAAGCGGAATGAATGGCATCCGCTACCATGGCACTGCTGCCTCCAACTATTCCTGCATATGCTTTAAATGTTGTCAGTATAAGATTACCGACAACTCCAAATATAGCCCATTTCTCAGCGGTTTTAAAATCCTCTTCATGCTTGGCATTATCTGATAAATTCATGCTCATATTCCTCCCATACCGTTGATTTTAACTTGTTTTTGTCCTATAATTACCTTACCGTTTTATTCTTAACTGGTCTTTTAGTGTACAGGGAAGCCAGTCTCCTCCCTGTACACTAAAAACCTATCTAAATGCCCGTGCCAAAATTATAAAAATATCTTTCTGTTCTACTGGTTACATATTGTTTTTCAAATCTGCCTTTTATCTGAAAGATATTTGCCAAGCTTTCATGGGCGGAATTTTAATCCTAGTTCGCTCATTACAATGACTTAAGGAGCCTTTTTGCAACATCAAACCTGTCTTCATTGACATAAAGCGGAACACAGCATCCTGGTCCCAAAATAAGTCTCTTGTCTTCAACCTGATCCAATGCATCTTT
>JBLNDG010000245.1:0-6684 GCA_050261415.1 Caulobacteraceae bacterium
ATGAGGAAGAATGCCAGCTGGGAAACATTAGACAGGTTAAATTTATAATAAATAAGGTATACATACTTTATCAGGGATACCAATACCGCAGCGGTACCTATCGTTATCCCCCGCCGGAGCCTCAGAGTCAGAGCTGCTTCAAGCAATGCGATTATATAGAAGGTGTGGAAGAAATAGTTTATCAGAAGCCTTGAATTATATTCCAGGGCATACACCAAAATAATATCCATAATAAAAGACAGCTGGTACAAATTGCTGCCGTGTCCGGTAAAGGCTCTGGCAAGCCCCACAGCCAAGTAGAGCAGGAATATAGATATAAGCGCATATAACCTCTGCTGCTGCGCATTTTCAAAGTATACAGCAACACAGAACAATATGGTTAGTATGACTGTTTTCAACAAATACAAGAATCTCCCTCTGTATTTCATGCCCCTGCCCCTTTTCATATCTATGGGTTCCTTGAAAACATTATACAATGCATCCAATCTGACATCCACTACTTCTCCCATACACTTTCCATCTGCCTGTTTATTTCATCTTTCAGCATATCCGTGCCTTCAGAATAAACTGTAATAATCACATCAAGCAGCTCCCCTTCTTTAGTGTCCAAAGGAAGGAACACCCTCGGAAGGTTGAAGGTTTTACCCTTGTATTCCACAACTGCATAATCCCCTTCGAACCTGTCTATAATACATTCCATCATACCCCTCCTTTGTTCTGATACCTTACAAACCGGATTTATAGCTTCCGGAATCAGTGTTGAACTTTATGGTTTTTCCATCGCTTTCTGCTACGATTGTTCCATTTTCGTCAGTCCTATATACAGTGATTCCCTTTCTTTTTAAGAGCGCCATAGTCTCTTTGTGGGGGTGGCCGTAATCATTGCCCTTACCCACCATTATAACCGCATATTTGGGATTAACCTTATCCAGGTATTTCTCTGAGGTTGCATTGGAGCTGCCGTGGTGACCCAGCTTCAGCACATCTGCCTTGAGCTTGCTGCTTATGTCGCTCTCCAACATCTCCCTCTCGCTCAATGCTTCTGCATCTCCCTGGAACAGGAAGCTGGTACTGCCGTATGTAAGCTTCAATACAGCACTATAGTTGTTCAGTTCTTCATATTTCGTCCCTACCGGGCCCATGAATTCGGCAGTCATCCCGGACAGCGGGATACTCACGCCTTTGGCAGCAGTAGTAACCTTCATATTCTTATCCGCAACGGCTTTCAATACATCCCGGAAGGTCTTAGTGGTGCTTGAAACCTTGGGCATATAGATACTATCCACATTGAAGCTCCTGATTACAACATCCAGGCCTCCGATATGGTCTTCATGGGGATGAGTTCCTACCACTGCCTTAAAGCCTTTGACTCCCTGCTTCTTAATATAGTCTACAACCAAATCGCTGTCAGCATTATTGCCTGCATCAATAAGAATATTCTGATCATCCGGCCCCTGCACAAGGATCGCATCTGCCTGACCTACATCAATAAAATGCACCTTTAGAGGCTGATCTCCACTCACATTCACAACAGCCCCCGCCGGTTCAGAGCTGCTGCATGCAACAAGGCCCATACATAAAGCCAATATGAGCAACAGTGCTAAAATCCTATTCTTTTTCATATACTGCCAACCTTCTTCCTTCAATCTTTTCTACTAATATGGTATTTATGTTGCTGCTATAAAATACTATATCCGCACCAATTACTAATGTGATTGCCTTGTGCAATTTTCTACATTATTCGACATTTTACATTATACATGCTTTCCTTATCAAAATAAATGGGATCCATTCATATTCAAATGAATCCCGTCAATTTTAAAAAATAAAAAGTTATCCACACATCCACAGGTGCCATACTGTAAGCCCAAATGCACATGAAATGCGAAACCACTACTCTAACCTCTGGTGCTTGCATTCTTTATCATTTATGAAATTGCATTTATAGTTGCAATTTTTTATATCGCATACTTTGCAGCAGATATTGTATTTATCAAAACAGCCTGATATAGCACACCTTAACTGTTCCTTCACCATATGTCCATTGGACGTTTTGTCCATGTTATCATTAAAGAAAAGCAGTTCCACTTTATTTCCCAATATCTTCGCAAGCCTGCCTGCAAGAGCAATTGTAGGATTCCTTTGACCACTCTCAAGCTTGTAGTAAAAAGAGATTGATATCCCGACAATGCCTGCCAGTTCTTCAACGGTAAATCCCGAATTTATCCTGGCCTTTCTGAGTTCCGAACGCATAATATTCTCCCCCTAGATAAATAATATTTGGGTTATTAGACAAAAAGTCCAACTATAATTTTATAATACTGGACTTTATGTCCAAAGTCAACGATATTTGTTCCTTTTTGTCCAAGCAACCCGCATATTGGACATATTGTGCTAATATCATATCTGAAGGGGTGTTCTGTATGGAATTTGGCGAAATACTTCGGGCATTAAGGGAAGAAAAGAAAATATCAAGGGAAGCCCTTGCAAATATGCTGAACATATCATACTCAGCCGTCTCAAAATATGAAACCAATATCCGGTTTCCGGATAAAGAAACACTTGTAAAGATGGCTGATTATTTTGATGTATCTATAGATTACTTATTGGGCAGGAGCAATATCAGGGAAACAGCAGAAAAAATACTCAAAAACTCCAAGGAACAGTTCCTGGCCCGCTCCCCTCACCAGGAGTACAACGCCGATGATGGGCTGACTCCTGAAGCTGTTGAGGAAATTGAGAAATTTAAAGAGTTCATGCGCCATAAATACGCAAAATGAGGAATTGCAAACGGAGGTATGGAAATGAAGGTATTAGCACTGCTTGGCAGTCCAAGAAGGAAAGGCAACACAGCATTATTGCTTGATGAATATATCAGAGGAATTAAGGATTCCCATAAAGATGCAGAAATCACTAAAATCTTTCTGCAGGAAAAGGCTATAAAAAATTGCATGGCATGCGAGGCTTGCCACAATGTTCCTGTAGGTAAATGTGCAATAAAGGATGACATGCAGGAGCTCTACCCCCTGTTCCGTGAGGCAGATATGGTTATATACGCAACTCCGGTATATTGGTGGAGCGTTTCTGCACAGTTAAAAGCATTTATGGACAGATGCTATGCATTAGGCCCTATAGCAGACAGCTTCGCAGGCAAAAAAGCAGTCCTCCTAATGACTTATGGCGGAGAACTCCCTAACAAAGGTCCTGAGCTAGTAAAAACCACTTTTGAAGAAATCTGTGATTATAAGGAAATGAAGCTTATTGATGTGTACGGCGTATGTACAGATGACTATATGCCCGTAGCAGAAAACACCAAGGCACTCAAGGATGTATATGAAATGGGGTTGAGGGTTTAAAGAGTATCGGGGGAAGCCTCCCATTCAAAGGGATCTTCCCAGATACTTAGTTTATCCTATTTTTATACTGCAAACATACTTATCCAAATCCTCAGCAGCCTTTATATTATTTTTTTCTTTTATTTCAGAGTAGTATTTTAATATTTCTTCATTTCTTATTTCAGCTTTACTTGCATCATCTTCTCTCAATCCTTTTCTTGCCAACCTCCAGGGTTCTTCACTATGGGTCAATGCTTCCAAATATTTCGCTCCATACTTGCCATATACAATCCAAACCATTTCCAGTATGTTAATTACCGATTCTTCAAAGATGCTTTTATCCAGTTCTTTTATGCTTGGAAGAGCATTATATCCAAAACTTTTAAATTGTTCGTAAACTCTAGGAATCACAGGGCCGTGTACCCATGCCTGAAAAGTGTCTTTTATAAGAGGTGTCTTATAGTATGCCATGTGCCATGATTGAGCATAGTACATCAGCTTATGGAGCTTCAGGTGTGTAATTATTTCCCCAGACTCTTCATCAGTTTTATTCAGAAAAAACTGAACTATATCTTCACATACTAGTTCATTATGCTCTTTCCTGGTATTCAAGCTAAGGATCTCTTTTATACCCTCTTCTAGTTTTCTTGCAGCTACTTTAGTTACTTTTTCTCTATTTCTTTCAAGTAATTCACGCATTTTTAAAGGATTACTTAGCTCTTTCAACCTTTCGCTATACTCTCTGGAAGGCACTAATCCTTTTTGATACCTTGATATTGTCTTGTCTCCCCATCCAAGCAGCTTTGACAGTGGTTCGGCACCAATATTATATTTTTCAAGCAATTCATTGATTTCCTTGATTGTTGCTATTCCTTCTTTTTCCCTATATATTTCATTTGCCCTACTAATATTCTCATCACTTAATTCAGCAATATAAATTTCTTCTCCACACTCGTTACAATAAGCTATCTTTGCAATATATTCGAATTCGATACCCTTTATCTTTTCTTTTACAACTTCCTCTTTCATAGTGTATTCCACATGCTTGTCACATGACGGGCAATACTCCTTCTTATTCATAGAAACGCCTCCAAACATACCATATCGGTAATACAACTACTTCCTAATTATATGGATACTTCAAATCATATTCTTTAGCATGAAATGACATACAGATAATGTTACTTCGAATTTTTAGCTTAATATAGATTTCTTCAAACCGGTTATGCCTTACTTCCATAATTTGTCCAAATATCCACACTTCCCCTTCCCAGTTTTTATTGTTGTCTTCTTCTGTATATGAATAATTCGATATATCGAGCTTTAGCAATTCCTCACATATTCTTTCATGCTGAATATTGTTCTCGATCATGAATTCTCTTGTCTTATCTTCTCTGACCTCCATTATGTGCATTAACCCCCTACCTTTATTTTACATATACAATTATAATATGTCAACAAAAACGTGTCAATTGACCCAATATTATTATATCCATAATGTAATAATCTATTAAACTAAAGATTTACCAGTTTATTTTAACTTTTATATATAAAAATCATATTCATGCAAAAAAAAATCAGCTCTCCTTATGGCCTATGAAGGAGAGCTGCCTAACATTGTCCTTGAGCTTATAAATCTCGCGTTGGAAAACTATCATTATTAGATAATATAGCTAGCAGATGCATATACATCTCTTTCGCACATTATCCTCTTAACCCATGTATTCGGTATCATTCTATTCAGCAAGTTGAAGAAACAGCTGTTTATGACAAAAAAGCCGCCCTTCTCATGACCTATGGAGGGGAACTGCCCAACAAAGGACCTGATCTTGTAAGGACAACCTTTGAAGAAATCTGTGATTATAAAGAAATGAAGCTGGTAGATGTATATGGAGTTTGTACAGACGACTACATGCCGGTGGCGAAAAACACCAAAGCCCTTAAGGATGTATATGAGATGGGGTTGAGGGTTTAGGACTATGCTATATTACTATCCCAATAGGCCAGGTTAAGAATCATATTTACCAGCTTTGCCTGTTCTTCGAGATCATCCCGGTTTACTATTCCGCAATACCCGGCTATAATCCCTCTTGACTCCAAAGTCCAAAGGAAGGCTTTAAATTTGGGATATTTCTCATAATTGCTTTCCATATAATACAGTAAATCGCTCATTTGCCTGTAAAGCATTGATTCTTTTGCCTTTTCTGCATTATACCTTTCCAAATCTGTAATCAGTTTTAAAGGAAGTGCAATCAAATAGCGGTATTCATCTACTGCACCAGCCTCTTCAAACTCCTTTATGTAGTTTTTAAAGCTTTCACAAAATATCCTATACATGATATCTCTCCCTAAAAGCTTTCAGATTATTAATAAAAGCATCCTTTTTGCTTTGAAACAAGTCAGTTCTTTCAATCACTTCATCTATAATCTTATTGATTAATCCTATATCACTACTTTTAATAAGTTGATCAATGTCTTCAATATCCTTTGAGGCTAACCTAATTATTTTACTAACTATTATGTCCTCTCTGGAAAGCACATATATTTGCAAGTACTTAAATTCATTCAGATGTAAAGCCCGTTCTTTATATTTAGGCGATATAGCTGTACTTTGATATTCCAAGAAATCATAGTCCCTTAAGTGGGTAAACACCTTTCCTAATTTTGCTGAATAATCCAGATCGATAAAATCAAAATCCCTGGTAGCCCTTTCTGTATACCCCCCCAATATACAGGCAGAGCCTCCCATAAAATAGATAGGAAAAGGCTCAATATTAAATAAACGTGCGATTTGCTCCATCTCACGAACTGTATTCATCATTTCATTATATACCTGCATGAATATCACTCCGTACCTACATGTTTCGAACTAAAAGTTTATACTTTCTTGCTGACACAAAAGCAGGTACTTCTACTGCTTTTGTAATAGTAATAATTTTTCACAACACATATAATAGAATTATTTTTATTATAGCATAAACATGAACTGCTATGCTTTTTATTTTATCTCACATGGCTGGCACCCTTAAACGCAAATGCATCCTTCCAATTGCACTTATGAAATAAATAGTCTAACGTCCGGCATACCCAAAAATCTTTTTCTATAATCGCTTCATGTAAACCTTCTTTTCATACTGTATTCCCAATAACACCCAATATGCAGCGCTTGCTTATAAAGGATTTGTACCGGATTGTCGCTGCTCGGCCTGTTTGACCGCATATTGCTTACAATTCATGACCATTACTTTTGCTCATTTATCCTGTCCGGGAATAATCCCAGACAGGATTTTTAACTACCAGCTGAATTCTTCTTCAATAATAAGCCTTATCATATGGTCATCTATCAATT